>NZ_JAMYSA010000118.1:0-16836 GCF_040321735.1 Mesorhizobium sp. M0293 | reverse complement strand
AGGTGGGCACCCCCGCCTTCCCCCAGCCCCCTACCGCGCGCCCCCACGCGCGAAACCCCGCTCCCCCCCCCTGCCCCTGGGGGGGCGGGCCGGCGCGAACCGGCGGGTGGGGGTCGGCGCGGCGCCGCTTGCGCCTCGCAGGCGCAAGCCTTCTGCCTCAATCGCTTTTGGTCATCCCGATCCAGTCGGCCGCCACTTCGGCGAACAGCCAGTCGCGAAACGCTCTGATCTTCTTCTGGCGCAGCGCGCCGTCGCGGTAGACGACGTAGTAGCGCGAGGCGGATTTCAGCGCGAGGTCGAAGGGACGAACCAGCCGCCCCGCGGCAAGGTCGGCCGAGACCAGCGCGCTTCGGCCGAGCAGCACGCCTTCGCCCTGCACCGCGGCCTCGACGGCGAAGGTGGCGGAATCGAAGCGCACGCCACGCTTGGGGTCGACATCGCCGACGCCTGCGTGTTCGAGCCATGTCGCCCAGTCGATGCGAAAAGCGTCATGAATCAATTTGTGATGCCTGAGATCCCCGGGCAGGCGCAGCGGATGTTCACCTTGCAGCAGTTCCGGGCTGCAGACCGGGAAGACCTCTTCGTCGGCAAGAAATTCCGCGGTCACTCCGGTATAGCCGCCCTTGCCATAGCGGATGGCGATGTCGATGCCGTCGCTGACGAAATCGGAAAGCACGCCAGACGTGGAGAGCCGCACGTCGATGTCGGCATTGGCGCGGTGGAAGCGATGCAGCCTCGGCACCAGCCAGCGGCCCGCAAAACCGTCCGATGTGCTGACGTTCAGGATGCCCGTGGTGCGGTCGGGCGTGGCGGCAATGGTGGCGGCAGCGATCTGGTCCAGCGCTTTCCTGACTTCCAATGCGTAGGCCGCGCCGACAGGGGTCAGGCGCACGGACCGCGTCCCCCGATCGAAAAGCTGGATGCCCAGCCGGTCCTCGATGTTGCGGATGGCGCGGCTGACCGCGCCATGGGTCACGTTGAGCTCGCCCGCCGCCTTCGAGAAACTCAGATGCCTCGCGGCGGCCTCGAAGGCTGGCAAGGCGGTGAGGGGCGGCAGTCTGCGCGGCATGATCCACCTGTGAGCGTTGCTCACAAATCCTGCACAAAGAGTCGTTTGTCGTCCAGCCCGGAAATGTCCAATCTATAGGCGTAGCAGCGCATCCAGATCGGGTTTTCCATCTCGCCGCTGCGCTGAACGACCAGAAACAATGTGAGCGATCGTCATGCTCGTCCCTCGCGGACGGCGCCGGCACGCTTGCGCCCAGGCAAACACAGGAGACGGACAATGAACCCGACCTTCAACTCCATCAGCGCCGCGATGAGCGGCCTCGCTCTCAGAACCTCGGCCGCAATCGAGCGCCGCCGCATGCTGCGCCGGGTGGCGCGCTTCTCGGACCATCGCCTGCACGATATCGGCTTCGAACGCGACTGGAATGGTTCCATCCTGCGCAATGGGAGGGCGATATGACCAGCACCCTTGTCATCGGCGCGACGGGGCTGCTCGGCAGCGAGATGGCGCAGGCCAGCGCCCGCAATGGCGATCGCCTGCACGTTCTGGTTCGTCCGGCAACAGCCGGCAATGAAGAGCGGATGCGCCCGTTCAAGGCATTGGGCGCCACGGTCCATGTTGGCGATCTCGACGACTATGACAGCCTTGTCCGCGCCGTCGGCAAGGTGGATCGCGTCATCTCCTCGGTGCATGTGGATTCGGCCAGCGAGATGACGCTGGTGCGCGCGCTCAGGGATGCCGGCGTGTCCCGCTATGTGCCTTCTGCCGGCTTCGGCCTCGACTTTGCCGCCGCCGCCCCGGGTTCGATCCCGCCACTCGACCTCAAGCGGGACGTCTTCTCGGCGATCAAGGAGGTCGATCTGCCCTATACGGTGGTCTACACCAACGGCTTCTTTTCGACCTGGGTGGCAACGCTGGGCGACTTGATGCGCTTCGGCTCGTCGCCTTTGCCTCCCGAAGAGGTGACGCTTTATGGCAACGGCAATGTGCCGGCGACATTCGTCAGCGAGAAGGACATCGCCGCCGTCACCTTGCGCGCGTTGAACGACCCCAAGGCCATCCGCAGCGAGATCCGGATCGCCCAGAACAAGATCACCCAGAACGAAATGGTCGATCTGTGGCGCCGGGTGAGCGGCCGCTCGCCGCGCATCGTGCCCCAGAGCGCCGACGAACTGGAGGCGATGATCGCGGTAGCTCCCGGCCTCGGCTTGCTGCGGGCGTTCTGGATACGCGGCGAGACAGCGCTTGAAACGGCCACGCCGGAAGCCGGGGCGCTCTATCCGGAGCTGACTTTCGAGACGATCGAGAGCGCGTATGTGACGATGGCGGGCGCAAAGGGCCAACGGCGGCAGGGCTGAGGAGGCTCGGCGCCGACGCGCCGGGAAGTGGCCTACTTGCCGGCCATGTGATCGGCAAGCTCCTGTGCCTGGGCGAGAAGTGCGGGGAAGACCGGCTCGCTCGGCAGGTGCTCGCCCATGCAGGCGCGATAGTCGGCGTCCCCTTTTTCCCAGGCGACATTGGCGGCATCATACGCCGTTTCGTCCTTGAGGTCCGAGGCCTGGTAAGCCTCCTGGAATTTCTGGGCGGCGGCGTCCGCCGACGTCCACACGGCGTCGCAGGCCGCGATCTTGGGTATAGGCGCTGCCGCGGGCGCCGAGGCGATCATGACGCTATTGCCCTTGACGAGCGTGACGATGACCTGCTGGTCGGGGTTCGGTCCTATGTCCTGCGCCCAGCCACCGAGCCGCGCGAAGGCGATGTCTGCGCCTTCTGGCTTCTTCAGCGAAAAGTCGAGAGTCCCCGTGAACGCTGCGTCGCTGTTGATCGCCTGGGTGTAGAAAGCATCGAGCTTCAACGCCGCATCGATGCCGGCTGGCAGTCTGAAGTTTTCGTCCAGCTCGGCCGCCCTGGACTGGAGCCAGCGCTCGAGCAGCCCCCGCGTCGTTGCCACGAGGCTCGGGCCGTCATCGCTTTTGGCGTATCGCAAACCGTCGAGCATGCCGAATCCGATATCGGCATCGCTCAGGCTTCCGAGATTGATCGTGCCGTTTGCCGGGAAATCGGCAACCGCCAAGGGGCCGAGGATGGCGGACAGACGCCCTTCGAGATCGGCCGACGCCTTCGCTCCGGCGGCATCGAGCGTTTCCACGGGTTCGTTCGCGCTTGCCAGTGCAGCCATGGCGGAAATCGCCTTGTCGCGTGCGGCGATATAATCGTCCTCCGGCGAGGCCGCGAAAACCGTGCCGGTTACGAGCGCGAAGATGATGGTCCAAACCAGCCGCATGATATACCCCCCGCGATCCACAGGCCGGGAGCCATCGAGCAGCTTTGCGGCAATTGCGCGGCAGCGACCGTCGAAGCCAAACATCCTGGTCCATCGGGGATGCAATCGGCCCATTAACCATCGATTAACTATCCGGTCGCCTTTGAATCAAATTTGGCGGATACTGTTTTTGGGCCGAACGAGGCTGCTCGAGGGACCTGGAAAGACGGCAACTATCAGCTTGGCGTGCCGCTTTCGGCCGCGCGGGGTACTCAAAAAAGAAGCGACGGACCACCGTCGCCTTGTGGGGAGGCGTCAGCATCATTTTTGATGAGGAGCGCCAGAATGAAGATCGAAGACGCAGTGATGGCGGTGACAGCCGAGGCCAACGCGCTGCTATCTTGCCTCGGCCAGCCCGTCGTCGCCTACCACGTCACGGCAATCATGCGAGAGGCAGACCTGGAACACGCCAGGCAGATGCAGCTTGTCCTGATGCGGCGAAGCATCGAGGCGCTCGTCGATGACGGCCTCGAGACTATGGCCGCCGAACATTTTGTTTCACAGTTCCATGGTCGCGTTGGTTTGACCTGGAGGCTGCTCCACGCTTCGGATGGCGTGGCGCATTGAAGGGATGGAGCCACCCGTGCCCCTGCGCAGCCCCGCTTACCCCTTCCGCTTCTCCACCTCCGCCTTCCGCAGCAGGAACCGCTGGATCTTGCCGCTCGGCGTCTTCGGCAACTCGCTGACGAACTCGACCTCGCGCGGATAGGCGTGAGCCGAGAGGCGCTTGCGGAAATGCTGCGCCAGTTCTTCCGCCAGTTCCGGGCTGCCGCTGTACGAAGGCGCCAGGATGACGAAGGCTTTGACGATCTCCGTGCGCTGCGGATCGGGCACACCGACCACCGCCGCCTCGTTGACCGCCGGATGTTCGATCAGCGCGCTTTCGACGTCGAACGGGCCGATGCGGTAGCCGGCCGAGGTGATGACGTCGTCGGCGCGGCCGATGAAGGAGATCGAGCCGTCGAGCTCGAATTCGACGGTGTCGCCGGTGCGGTAATAGCCGCCCGCTATGGCCGGCGTCTCCGCCCGGTGATAGCCGCCGAACCAGCGCAGCGGCGACTTCGCGATGTCGACGGCGAGGATGCCGGGCTGGTTGGGGCCAAGTTCGTGGCCGGCCTCATCCAGCACGACGATGCGGTAGCCCGGCATGGCAAAGCCGGCTGAGCCGTGACGCACCGGGTGCGACAGGCCGTGATGGTTGTTGACCATCATGCCGTTCTCGGTCTGGCCGTAATGGTCATGGATGGGGGCTGCGAGATGGGCATCGAACCAGCGGATAACTTCCGGGTTGAGCGGTTCGCCGGCGCTGCTCACCACGCGCAGGCGGCCCTTGACGCGGGCGGCGGACGCCAGTCCCTCCGCCAGCAGCAGGCGGAAGGCGGTGGGCGAACCGGCAAGGCTGGTGACGCCGAGGCGCTCGATGATGTCGTAGGTGCTTTTGGCGGTGAAGGCGCCCTCGTTGAAGGTCGTGGCGATGCCGAGCAGCAAGGGTCCTGTGATGGCGTAATAGAGGCCATAGGCCCAGCCGGGATCGGCTATGTTCCAGAAGACGTCGTCGGGTCTAAGTCCGATCGCATCGCGCATATAGGCGCCGAAGGCCATTAGCGCGCTGAGCGGCACTGGCACGCCCTTCGGGAAACCTGTCGTGCCCGAGGTCGACATCATCATGAACAGATCGTCGCCCTTGCGCATCACCGGCTCGCATTCGGGCGCGGCGGCGGCAAAGGCGGCGCGGAAATCGATGTCGCCGGCCGGCAAGGGTTCGCCGGGGGCAAGGATGGTCGCAACCCGAGGACAATCCTCGACCTCGTCGAGCTTGCCGCGATTGGCCGCGTTGGTGACGACGAGCTTGGCGTCGCTGGTCTTCAGCCGGTGGTCGATGGCCTTGGGGCCGAAGGCGATGAACAGAGGCTGGTAGACCGCGCCGGTGCGCCATGTGCCGAGGATGAGCGCCACCAGCTCGGGAATGCGTGGCAGCATGCCGGCGACGACATCGCCGGGGCCGACGCCGGCTGCTTTCAGGACGTTGCCTACCCGCGCGGACATGTCCTTGAGGTCATCGAAACTGAATTCCCGCAGCTCGCCGGCGGCGGAGATGGCGCGCAAGGCCGGCCGGTTCTGGCCGGTGTGGCGATCGCAGCATTCGATGCAGGCGTTGATGCCGGTGGCCGGATCGCCGTGAAGTTTTGCGATCTCATCCGAGAGGCGAAAGCGCGCGACGGCATCGCTATAGCGCGGCAGCGCCGGAGTTGTGTGGCTCATGGCAGTCCTCCTCCCGAGGCGCCGCATCTCCCCTTGCGGCGCTGTCGCCTGTGAGCTTGCCTGAAATTGCGGGCGTGGTCGATGCGGCGAAAGTTGGTGGCGGGAAGGCTGGCGCTCTGTGGCGCCCCCCTCTGTCCTGCCGGACATCTCCCCCACGAGGGGGGAGATTGGCAGTTCGGGCGCCGGCTCTCCTCTTGCGACATTGGAGATTGGCGAAAGCCGAAGCGACATCCAATCTCCCCACCTGTGGGGGAGATGTCCGGCAGGACAGAGGGGGGCGCGAAGGATCGCGGCTCTGACAAGGCAAAGCACGTGGTTGACCCGACTGCCCATCTGGCCGATAGCACGGCTAGAATGCCCCGAGAAACCGATGACCTCAGACACCAACCTCCAAGATGCGCCCGCCGCCGACACCTCCTGGCAGGCGGACGTCCGCGCCGGTGTTCGCCACGTCCGCGATCTCGCCTCCCTGCCGCTGTCGCCAGCCGAGCGTGCGGCGGCGCAAGCCGCGGCGGCAAACCACAAGGTACGCGTTCCCAAAGCTTATCTCGACCTGATCGACTGGAACGATCCCGCTGACCCGATCCGGGCGCAAGTCATCCCGTCGCCCGACGAATTGATGGAGCAGGACGGCGAGCTCGACGATCCGATCGCCGACCATGAATTCAGCCCGGTGCCGCGGCTGACGCATCGCCATGCCGATCGGGTGCTGTTGTTCCCGACCTATCAATGCGCGGTCTATTGCCGGTTCTGCTTCCGCAAGGAATCGCTGACCGCGATCGGCAGGGGTTATACGCGCGAGGCGCTGGAGCCGGCGCTGGCCTATATCGCCGACCACCCCGAAATCCGCGAGGTGATCCTGACCGGCGGCGATCCGCTATCCCTGCCTGACAAGGCGCTGGCCGAAATCTTCGCGCGCATCGAGGCGATCCCGCATGTGCGGCTGTTGCGCATCCACACGCGCGTGCCGGTGGCACTGCCATCGCGCATTACGCCAGGGCTGGTTGCCGCCCTGCAGGGCCGGCTGATGGTCACAATCGTCACCCATTTCAACCACGCGCGTGAGATCACGCCCGCGACCGAGACAGCCTGCCGGACGATGCGCCACGCGGGTTTCGTGCTGCTCAACCAGAGCGTTCTGCTCAAGGGCGTCAACGACAGTGTCGAGGTGCTGGAGGAACTCTGCCGCGAGCTGATGTACCGCCTCGGCGTCAAACCCTATTACCTGCACCACGGCGACCTCGCGCGCGGCATGGCGCACAGGCGCACGACGATTGCGCAGGGCCAGGCGCTGGCCGCGGCATTGCGCGCCCGGCTGTCGGGCATCTGCAACCCCGTCTATGTACTCGACCTGCCGGAAGGCGGGGGGAAAGTGCCGATCGGGCCTTGTTATGTCGAGGCGCGGGACGGGGAGAGCTGGCGGTTGCGTGGGCTCGATGGCGAGGTGAGGGACTATACGGAGATCGTTGGCGAATAGGGCTGCGAGCTAACGCGCCTCGCTCTCGACAAACGCCAGCACTACCACACGCGGGGCAACACAGTATGCGAGGCTGACCTTGCGGCCCGTCTTCGTCGTCGCACGGCCTGCGTTGAGGTCGACGGTGATGTCCTCGTAGCCGAGCACCTCGCGATCGAGCGGATAGACGGCCTTGTAGACAGCTTCCTTGGCGCAAAAGAGGATGCGACCGGCAAGATGCCGGTCCGCTGCGTCCGTCCTATCGGCAGGGATTGCAACAAGTGCGAAGATGTCGTCCGGGAGAGGCTGCGCGGGCTCGACGTCGATACCCAGCGAGACGATATGGCCAATGGGCGCAACCGCCGCCACCGCCATATCGTCGTCATGGGCGAGCGAACCGATTATCCCGTCGGGCCAGGCGGGTGCGCCGGAGGGCGTGCGCAGGAGGGCGAAATCGTTGAAGCCGATATCCGCCAGCAGCCCATGCGCGATCCAGCGCGCCGCGCCGCTGGCCCGCCGCGTGGCCGGCTGACGCGCAGGGATGGAACGCGCTTCCTCGGGCAGCAGATGGGCTTCGTCGCCATCGTGTATGACCCGGCATCCGACCCGGGCACTGTCGGGCGCGATGGCGGCGATCGCTTCGGCCAAGGAGATTTCCTCGGGCAGACTTGCGGGCGGCCGCGTCACGGATCGTGCGTCCGTGCGGCGAGGACCAGATCGGCGATCATTTCTCCGTCCTCGTCGAGCCCTTCTTCGACGAAACCGGCGCTGCGATAGAGGTTTCGCGCCGCATCATTCTCCGGTTCGTAGCAGATCGAAACGTGCCTGATGTGGCCGAGCCTTTTGATCTCGTCCAGCACTTCGCGTAGCGCGGCCTTGCCGTAACCTCTACCTTGAGAGGCCCGGTCGATCATGAAGCGGTAGATGCGCGCCTCGTCGTCATCGCGTGGTGCTTCGTACATCAGGAAACCGACAACACGATCCCCGGCCATTATGACGCGCGGCCTCGCGTCTTCGTCAGTTTCGGCCTCTTCCAGGGAGTCCGCATTGCTGGCGACGAAATCCATCTGCTCCGGAGCGAGCTCCAGGGCCGCGACCAGGGCCCGGTTGGCCTCGGTCACGGCAACGAGACGGATGTCTGCGGTCTTCAAGCCGATGCCTTCTTCAAGCCGATACCTTGGAGCCATCGTCGGTGATCGGCTCGACGAAGCGATGCAGCTTGGCCGGGTTGCCGCGCCAAATGGAATTGGGCTCCAGCTCCTCGCCCTTCATCACGAAGGAGTCGACATCGACCACCGAGCCTTCACCCATCACCACGCCATAGTGGACAAAGGCGGAGGGTCCGAGCGTGCAGCCTTTGCCGATGCGGATGAAGTCGGACTTGAACGCGCCTTCTTCCAGCGAATGGGCCTGGATGACGCAGCCCTCGTTGAGGGTGACGTCGTCGCCGATCTCCACCAGGGAACGTTCGGTCAAATTGCTGCCGCCGTCGTAGACACGGCTACCGACCTTGACGCCCAGCAGGCGCAGGATCATCGGCCGGAACGGCGTGCCGGCGAACAGCCGCACGATCGGCGAATCCGCGAGTTTCCAGTGGCGTTCATGGCGCCAGAATGCGACGTCGTAGATCGTCGTCATCTGCGGCTTCAGCCTGCCAAAACCAAGGCTCGCCCGCTCGACCAGGATGTAGAACGGAATGGTGATCGCCGAGGTCAAAAGCACGGCGACGAAGAGCGCAACCTCGGCCCATTCGGTATAGTAGTTCAGCGCCCGGTCCCAGATCGCCAGCGTGGCGAACAACATGACCCATTGCGTTGCCACGAACAGGAGGATCGTCACCAGATTGTGGCGGTTCTTCAGCGGGATGCGCTGGCGCCGGTCCGCCTCGTCGATGCCGGCGATAAGCTCCTTGTCGCGGTTCACCATGCGCGGGATTTCAAAGGCGGGCGAACCCAAGAGCCCGACATTTTCGCGCAGCGGCCCGTCGATGGGGATCATCACCTTGGTGCCGAGCAGGACATTGTCGCCCGTGCGTCCGTCCGGCGGATAGTAGATGTTGTTGCCGAGATAGTTGCGCTCGCCGATGCGCGTCGGCTCGAGCCGGAAGGCGGAGGCGGACTTGTGCATGTTGATCATGAACAGTCCATCCGACACCATGGTCTCGGTGCCGATCTCGCACAGAAGCGGGTTTTCGTGCTGCTGGTTGGAGCCGAAGTTGGAACCGGTCTGCACCACCTTGTTGAGGTTCCAGCCGATGGCGCTGATATAGTGCACGATGGCCGAGCTGTCGCCGAACAGGAGACCCAGGACGCGGGAATTGCTGGTGAATTCGGCGACCGTCTGCAGCCAGTAGCGGAAGCCGTAAAGCGTGTAGGTGCGGCCTGGCTTCAGGATCAGGTTTGTCAGGCGCGGCACCAGCGTCGCCGCCAGAAAAGCCACGGCGATGTAGCCGAACAGTGTGACCGTGGTACCGATCGCGACGATGCCGATCGTCTCCTGATAGTCGTCGCCGACATTTTCCCAGTAGCTGTGGAACAGCAGCGGCAAAGGGGTGACAATGGCAAACAGGCCAATCAGCTGAACCGCTTCGAACAGGAAGCGCCGGATGTTGGAAGGATCGACATTGCGCACCTTGCAATAGTCCGCCGTGGTCGGCACGGCCGGCGATCCGTGCCAGCGTTCGCCGTCCGGGATGCTTTGCCCGCGGTGCAGCGAGGATGAGTGGCCGAGCTGGGCGCCATCCCCGATCCGGGTGTCGATGTCGAGCGTCGAGCCGACGCCGACGAAGGCATCGCGGCCGATGGTCAGCGGCCCGGTGTGGATATAGCCGGACTGCGCCCTGAAGCCGAGGATCATCGATTCCTTGCGCAGGATGGTGTTGGCACCGATTGAAATGAGATCGGTGCAGACGGGTACGGATTTCGATTCGATGACGGCGTTCTTGCCGAGTTTGGTGCCGAGAAGCTGCAGATAGAAGCTGTAGAGCGGGCTGCCACGGAACAGCACGACGGGTGCGGTGCGGATCAATGTCTTGACGACCCAGAAGCGGAAGTAGCGCACGCCCCAGATGGGAAACGCCTCCGCCTTCCAGCGGCCGATGAGCACCCATTTGGCGATGACGGCAAAGCCCGACATGCCGAAGAACACGGCGGCCGAAAGCGCCACGCAGCGCAGGTAAAGCTGCAGTGGATCGTCGAGCGCGTCATACATCCAGTTGAGGCCGTCATTGACCGCCCACAGGGCGACATAGCTGTAGAGCCCATAGAACAGCAGTTGTGCTGCGCCGCAGGTCCAGTAGGCAAAATTCGATGCCCGGCGGGTGAGGACAGGCTCGTTGGTGGCCGTGGTCATCTCCTCCGCCACGCCCAGATGCCGCGCCAGGCGCGCCACGGTTGGATGGAGATAGATGTCGCGCATCGACGCCGTCGCCCATTCCTTCCTGGTGCGCACGCGGGCGCAGAAATGCGCCATCAGCAGCGAGTTGGCGCCGAGATCGTCGAAGAAATTGTCCTCGACGGACACTTCTTCGAATTTCAGCACGGTCGCCAGTGCGTCGGCCAGGAAACGCTCGTCGTCATTGCCGGGCGCCACCATCGCGCGATCGGCCGAAAGCCGCACACTTGTCGGCTTCGGCAGCTGGCGCAGGTCCACCTTGTTGGAGACCGTCATCGGGATAACAGGCAGTTCCTCCAGATAGGAGGGCACCATGTAATCGGGCAGGCGCCGCTTCATCGTCTGGGCGAGATCCGCGCGGGAAATCGCCGGCATGCCGGCCTTGGGCGCATAGTAGGCAACCAGTTCGACGCGGCCGGACTCGATCTCCCAGGTGGTGACGACAGCCTGCGCGATCTCCGGCTGGTCGAGCAGCACCGCCTCGATCTCGCCGAGCTCGATACGGTAGCCGCGGATCTTGACCTGGGTGTCGATGCGCCCGTTGTATTCGATCTCGCCACTGTCGTTGATGCGGCCAAGGTCGCCCGTCCGGTAGATGCGCTTAGACGGGTTGTTCGGCAGGCCGACGAAATCGGCAATGAATTTCTGTTCGGTAAGGTCGGGCCTGTTGAGATAGCCGACCGCGAGCCCGATGCCGGCAATGCCGATCTCGCCCAGTTCACCGGGCTCGGCAAGCTGCGGCAGCGAAGCGTCGAGAATGACGATCGAGTAGGTCGGCAGCGGTGCGCCGATGGTAACGGGACTGTCGGGCGTCAGCGCGCCCATGGTGGCGGTGACGGTCGCCTCGGTCGGGCCATAGGTGTTGAGGATCTGCCGCCCCGGCTTCGACCAGCGCACCACCAGATTGTGCGGGCAGGCCTCGCCGCCGACCAGAAGCGTGCGCAGGCTGGGCACGTCCGATGTCATCGACGACAGAAGCGTCGGGCTGCAGGCCATGCAGGTGATGTCATGGAACCGCAGGAAATCAGCCAGTTCCTCGCCCACCAGCGGCATCTGGCCCGGTGCGGGCACGACCGTGGCGCCGGCGGCAAACGGCACCCAGACCTCTTCGGAGGAAAAGTCGAAGGCGATGGTCATGCCCTGATAGACACGGTCGCCCGGCCGGTAGCCGTAGGAGGCGGCGGCGACGCGGATGAAGTTGACGAAGCTCTGGTGCTTGATGACCACGCCCTTGGGCTTGCCTGTCGTGCCCGAGGTGTAGAGGATGTAGCAGGTGTCGTCCGAAGTCTTCGCATGCGGCTTCAGCGGCGCGCTGGACTGTTTGGAGATTTCGGCGGCCGCGCTGTCGATCAGCAGATGCGGGACGGGCAGCTGACCGGCGCGCGAGGCATAGGCGGCGATGGTGACGATCAGGCTCAAGCCGGCGTCTTCGATGATGAGCGTCATCCGCTCCTCGGGAAACGCCGTGGCCAGCGGCACGAAGGCGGCACCCGCCTTCATCACGGCGAGAAGCGCAACATAGGTCTCCGCCGAGCGGTCGAGGATGAGCCCGACGCGGTCGCCCGGCCGCACGCCGCGCTTGACCAGCAGGCGGGCGAACTGGTTGGCGCGCTTGTCCAACTCCTGATAGGTCCAGGCACGCCCGTCGGAGATCACCGCCGGCAAGGCGGCGAATGTCTGCGCGAGCTGTTCGAACACCGTATCGAGCCGCTCACCGGGCAGGCCTTGCCGGGCAAAGTCGGCGCCCGTCAGGATTTGGCCGCGCGCGACTGTTGCGGGGCCCGTCTTTACCCGCGCATCGATGCTTGCCAGGTCGGGTTCGGGCTGGCTGCCCGGTGGTGCCGCGTCCAGTTCGGCGATGTCGACACCGTGATCCATTTCCATGCTTTCTCGTCCTGGCCGGCAAACGCCCGGCGCGGCCATTTTCCGGCCGCTGCGGGAGGCTTATGCCATCCGATTTTTTCGCCAGTTTGTCCGAACTGTTGAGTTTTGTTTCTGGAGTGTGTCTGCGTGAGCGGCGTCGCCGGCATCGGCCGAGCGTTTTTCTGGAACCAGCCTCGAGGCCCTGCATTCTATTAGCAGGGACTTAAGGAGCGTGACGTGAAAGCGGTGTTGGGACTGGTCTGCGGCTTCGTGCTGACCCTTGCGGTGTTCGGCAGCGGGCTGGCGTTCGCCGCCTGGTTGCTTGCCGCAAAGCCGCCGCGCCCGGCATCGGCCACCGTCAGCGTGGCGGAGCTGTGGACCAAAAAAGCGCGGCCGGTGAACAAGGCGGCGCAGAGCCTCGAGCGTCTGCCGGCCGAACAGTCCGCACCGCCCGACATCCCCGCCAAACCGCAGCCAACGCCACCCGATCCCATCATCACCGGCGCCATCGCGCCCGGCGCGGCCGAACTGCCGCCTCCGCATCTCGCCTGGTGCGCGAGCCGCTACCGCTCCTACCGGCCGGACGACAACAGCTACATGTCCTATAGCGGGCAGCAACGCCCCTGCATCTCGCCCTATCTCGACATCGCCGACCACGCCGCCCAGCCGGGCGAGGGCGCGGGGTTGGGCGTCTACGCTATCAATGACGGCGGCGCCGAGCTTTCCGCCGACCATGTCGACACTTGCTTCAGCCGCTACCGTTCCTACCGCCCGGAAGACAACAGCTACCAGCCATACTCCGGCGGGCCGAGACGGCAATGCCAGTAGCGTGGCGAGCCCGCGCGCCGCAGGACATGGCGCGATCCCATCACGCAGATTTTTTGGATCGTTCGGATTGGCACAACGTTTATCCCTGACCCAAGGAGGACCCTAGACATGGACGACGACCGGAACGACAGGATTCGTGAGCGCGCATACCTGATCTGGGAACGCGAAGGCAGGATGCATGGCGATCCCGAGCGGCACTGGCACCAGGCCGAGGCCGAGATCGACCGCGAGGCAGCGCTGCCGCTGACGGCAGGCGATGCGCAAACCGGCGAGATCGCCAGCACCGACGTGCTGGAGGTCGAGGCGCTGGCGGTGCGCACCGGCATATCGGGCGACGAAGCACAGGCGCTGATCGACCGCCTGGGCCACGACCGCGCCGCCGTCGAACAAGCCGCGCGCACCCTCAAGACCAAAAGGCGGCGAAGCCCTGAGGAGGGACAAGCGAAATGATCCGAAAACTGAAAGGTGGAAAATACCGCCTCTATTCACGCAAGAAGGACGAAAAGACCGGCAAGCGGCGGAATTTGGGCACGTTTGAGACGCGGGAGGCGGCTGAGAAGCATGAGCGGGAGGTGCAGTATTTTAAGCGGCATTGAGGGGGTGGCGAAGCTTTGGCGAAGGGCCGCCACATTGATCAGGGCCTGATCTACTGCAACGTCCGTGCACTCTGCCAAAGCCAGATTGCGAGCGAGCCGGATCGCCCACGGATCTGTGTTTCCACAGGTCCTTTCAAGGTACCGGATAGGAACAACGCGCAGGCGCGGCCGGCGACATCAAGCATTTTGTCACTCACAGCGACTTCGGCATTCTGGTCGGCTGCGATCTCCATCAAGCGACTGGCAACGTTGACTGTGTCACCTATGGCCGCGATGTGCTGACGGCCTTCGCTGCCGAGTCGGGAGGCTACGATTGTTCCGTGGTGGGCTCCAATCTTGAAGCCGAGCCGGGATGCGGTCGATGCAGGCAATGTGGCGAGCCAATCGTTGGTGCGGCTGGAGAGCGCCACACAACAGCGGGCGGCATTGAAAGCATCATTCGGTGCTGGTTCCGGCAAACCGAACAGGATCATGGCTCCGTCACCCATGAAACTCGTGACGACGCCACCGCAGCTCGTCACTTCTTCGCCGACCAACGCATGAAAGCCGTTCAGGAGTTCGCGTGTGGCGACCGGTCCCAAGGATTCACTCAGTCCCGTGAAGCCGGACAGATCGATGAACAGGATGGCGGCATCTCCCCGGACGGGCTCCGAGAGGAAGTCGCCATGCTTGGCCAGCCACTCCCCCATGCCTGGGGCTTCAACGCGTTGAAGCAATTGGCTCTGCGTTGCGAAAAATTGGGCCCGGCGCCTGCCCAGCCAAAGCTGCGCGGCCCCGAACAGGATGACCGGCGGAACGGCGGCGGTTATCGGCAACGCGGCGCTCAGCCAGATGTGGTGCGAGAAAGCGGCCATGTTGACCACCAACCAGAGCAAGACCACGCCGGCGATCGCCGCGAGGCCGCCGGCGTTTCGCCGCCAAGCCAACAGCCCCACGAGAATCATCGGCAGCACCACTGCAAAGCCGGCATCCGCAAGCCGAACATGCTGGTCTCGCACTGTTCCGTCGCCGGCCGTCAGATGGGCAATCGCCGTCGATATGACTTCGACGCCCGGGAGTATGGGATCGAACGGTGTCGGGAAAACATCGCCGGTGCCGGTTGCAGTCGCTCCGATCACAACAATTCGATCCCGGATAGTGCCGGGATCGAATTGGCCGATCAGCACGCTCGCCGCGCCGATCGTGCGGATCGTGCCTCGCGGACCATAGAATGTCAGAGGCAGGATGTGACCAATGTCCGTCCGAATAGACCGTCCGCCCAGCGATAGATGATCGGCTGCGATTTCTGGATCCTCTCCTGCTGCCATGGCGGCAACACGCAAGGGGAAAGACGCTTCCAGCCGATCTCCGGTCCGAAACAGCAACGGCACGAAGCGGGGCGTTCCCGTCTTGTCGGTGGCCACGTTGACGACGCCGACAGCGGCGGCATCCGAGAACGCTTTCAGGGGCCACAGGAACCGCTCGGCATTCGGCACGCCGGCGATGGGTCCTTCGCCCATCGTCCATTGTTTGCCTCCGGGATAGACCGCCGCGGCTGCGATTACGCTTGGACCCCTGCTCAGCGAGCGCGCGAGCGCCTCGTCGTTGTCTTTTGCCCCGGGATCGACCAGCAGCAGGTCGAGCGCAATGGCTTTCGGGCCAAGGCGCTCTATCGTATCGACGATCCGGGCAAGCGTGGCGCGGTTGAGGGGATATGTACCCTCGTGCCGCACTGCGTCGTCGTCTATCGCGACAATGGTGATCAGCTCCGGTGGCTTTGCCGTTCCTCGAACAAGCGTTCGAAGATCGGTCATCGTTGCTTCAACGCGATCGAGAAACCACAAATTGCCGCGCCAGTGCGCGAAGCCCAGGCCGGCGCCCCAAACACCCGCGAGGACGAGCGCGATCAGCGTCGGAAGCGCTCGCCTGCTCACAGCAACTCACTGGCCGAAACGGGCCAGCAATGCGGAAACACGCTTGGCGGGCCAGCGCTTGACGGTCAGGGGTCCTGTTCCGGCCTCGACGTCGACGCCTTCGCCCGGCGACAGCACCACGCCGGCACTGGACGCCGGCCGGTTTACGGCGACGCGACCCCTGAGGACGAAAACGGACGTCTTGCCTTGGCCGACGTCGACTGCCCATTTGGTACCTCGCGTCGCGGCGATCGCCTGCGGCGTGACAACCGCGAAGCCAGCCGGGACAGAGCCGGCTGGAGCATCGAGCAGCAGCGCCTTGCGCCGCAACCTGACCGCATCGGCATTGCCGTTTCGATCGCGGTCCACCAGCGTAAAACGAGCGCCACCTTCCACAATGATGGTAATGCCTTCCCGACATCTCAGAATCTGTCGGGACGTAGCGGCCACCGGCCTGAACGTACACCCTGCGTCCTGCGCCAGGGCGGCATCCACCCAGAAGACACCGGCAAACAGGCCAGCCATCACCAGGCTGCGGAAAAATCGGTCCCTTGCGCTCATCACCGCCTCCTTGCTCTTGCGAAAATATGCGGCCAAGAAAATCTGCTGCCGTCAGCCTGTGCTTGCCAACCGGCACTTGCAGCCGCTTTGCGCAGAGGCGGCAGGGTGCCGACCGGCGATCTTAGCACGACTACCTGCTCCAACACCAAACAAGGCCGCGGCCGCAATGCGAATGTCGACGAAATTCAGGCGGCGACCTTTACTGCCAATGACACGGTCGAGGTGCTGGGGGACCGGCAATGACCGACCACACCTCAGCGTAAAAACCCTGGACCATGGCGACCTCGCGCGGCATGCCGCACCCTGCCGAAGGCCAAGCGCCGCCGCCTTTCGATAGGAATTTATTCTTGACACCGTGAGGGCAGCTATGCTACATATTCGTCCATGGTATCGATCTGTGCCCGCCCGCTAGGCGGGTTTTTGCGTTTTTGCTTCGTCAATCACGACAAGGAACCGATCGACGGGGGGAGAGGAAAGGCGCGAGTTCGCCAACCTTGGCGCCTTCCTCTCCCTCCGGAGGGGGGAGAGGTGGCGCCCCGCAGCGGCGATGGAGGGGGGGGAGGCGGTTGCGAAACGCGCAGCCGCAAAACAGGCACAACCGGGCGAGCAGGAAAGCTCAGGCATGCGGCATTCAGGCGGAAGCATTGCTTCGA
>NZ_JAMYSA010000117.1:0-17461 GCF_040321735.1 Mesorhizobium sp. M0293 | reverse complement strand
GCCGATCTCCCCCCTCGTGGGGGAGATGTCCGGCAGGACAGAGGGGGGCGCGAAGGATCGCCGGCGCCCCATTTCGCGTTCGCTCTGATAGGCCGCCGCCGCTCAGCGTCAACGCGCGCGGATGAACTCCGCGAAGGCCGCGACGGCATCATGCATCGCCAGCCGGTTTTCCGGCTCGGCCAAGACAGCCTCCACCTCCGCCGGCTTCTTGCCGAGCAGGGCAATCTCCAGCATATCGTCGCAAAGCGCGAACGACATGGTGCGCATGATCTCGGCCAGGGCGGCGCGGGCAAACTGCGAGCGTGGCGAGGCGTGCACCAGCATGGCGGGCTTGGCGACGGCGGCGTCGCGCGATACCAGCCAGTCGAGCCCGTTCTTCAGCCCGCCGGGTACGCCGTGAGCATATTCGGGACAGGAGATGATAACGCCGTCGGCACGGGTGACGGCGTCGATCAGTTCGGTGGCTTCGAGCGGCGTCCGCTCGCCCTCATCGTCGGGATTGAAGATCGGCAGATGGCCAAGCCCGTCATAGATGGCGATGCGACAGCCGGTCGGCGCATTGCGCGCAAGTGCCGCGATCAGGGCCGAATTGGTCGAGGCCGCCCGCAGGCTGCCGGAGATGGCGAGGATGTTCAGCAAGGCAGGAACCGGGTGGACGAATCGTCGTCCGAAAACCTACCACATCGTCTTCTTGTATTCCTCGTCGAGCCAGCGGTCGGTCGCCTCGGCCGAATCGGCAACTGCCAGCTGATCGCGCATGATCTGGCCGAGCGTCGGCAGCGTCGCGCGGTCGTACCAGGTTTCCGGCTTCCACAAATCCGAGCGCATGAAGGCTTTTGCGCAGTGCATGTAGGCGGCCTTGACGCTGACCACGACGACACTTTGCGGTTCCTTCCCGTCGATGGCAAGGCGCTCGCGAAGGCCCCCGTCGACGGTGATGCGGGCGTCGCCGTTGACGCGCAGTGTCTCGTTCATGCCGGGAATGAGGAAAAGCAGCCCGACCGAAGGATTGAGGAGGATGTTCTCCAGCGTGTCGAGCCGGTTGTTGCCGGGCCGGTCGGGGATGGCGATGGTGGTGTCGTCGAGCACGGCGGCGAAGCCAGGCTTGTCGCCCTTGGGCGTCACGTCGGCATTGCCGGCGCCGTCGGACGAACCGATCAGCACGAATGGGCTCTTGCCGATGAAGGAGCGGCAATGGCCGTCGAGCGCCTTCAATTCCTTGCGGATCGAGCCGTCGGTCGGCCGCGGCGTCTTGTAGATCGTTCTCAGTTCGTCGCGCGTGGTGACGAATTCCATCGCCCTCTCCCTATTTGCTGGTCTTGTCCTCGAGCGAATGGCGCAGGATCAGCGGCATCTGGCTGAAGGTGAACAGAAGCGTGATCGGCATGATGCCCCAGACCTTGAAGGTTACCCAGGCGTCGGTGGAAAAATTCCGCCACACCACTTCATTGGCAAGGGCCAGGAACAGGAAGAACAGGCCCCAGCGGAAGGTCAGCTTGCGCCAGCCTTCGGCATCGAGGCTGAAGGCCGAATCGAAGACATAGCCAAGCAGCGACTTGCCGAAATAAAGGCCGCCGAGCAGCACGCCGCCGAACAGCGTGTTCACGATGGTCGGCTTCATCTTGATGAAGATGTCGTCCTGCAGATAGAGCGTCAGCGCGCCGAAGATGAAGACGACGACGCCAGACACCATCGGCATGATCGGCAAGGTGCGCATCAGCAGCCATGAGGCGATCAGTGCGATGGCCGTGGCGGCCATGAACAGGCCCGTGGCGACGAAGATCGGCCCGCCGAACTCGGCCAGAGCAGGGAATTTCTGCACCAGCCATTGGCCGCGCGCATTGGCGAAGAAGAACACCATCAACGGCCCCAGTTCCAGCACCAGCTTGAGCAGCGGATTGACGCCTTCCTTCTTTTGTTTTTGCGGGTCGGAGGGGTCGCGTTCGAGAATGGGTGGGTTCATGGAATCTCTTTCTTACGCATGATCTGATCCAAAAAGTCTGCAACTTTTTGGGACATGCTTGCTACGCTACTCCAGCGATCGCCCTGGCGAATTCGCTTGCTGAAAAAGGTTCGAGATCGTCGACCTGCTCGCCGACGCCGATGAAATAGACCGGCAGTTTGTGCTTTGCCGCGATCGCCACCAGAATACCGCCGCGTGCCGTGCCGTCCAGCTTGGTCATCACTAGGCCGTTGACGCCGGCGACATTGCGGAAGATCTCGACCTGGTTGAGCGCGTTCTGGCCGGTGGTGGCGTCGACCGTCTGCAAAACGGTATGCGGTGCTTCCGGATCGAGCTTGCCGAGCACGCGGACGATCTTTTCGAGTTCCGCCATCAGTTCGGTCTTGTTTTGCAGGCGGCCGGCGGTATCGATGATCAGCACGTCGGAGCCGGCTTCTTTTGCTCGTTCGAAAGCGTCGTAGGCCAACCCTGCGGCATCGGCGCCGATCTTGGAGGCGATGACCGGCGATTTCGTCCGCTCGCCCCAGATCTTGAGCTGCTCAATCGCGGCGGCGCGGAACGTGTCGCCGGCGGCGAGCATCACCGACAGGCCGCCATCGGTGAGCTTGGCTGCGAGCTTGCCGATGGTCGTGGTCTTGCCGGTGCCGTTGACGCCAACGACCAGGATGACATGCGGCTTGTGGGACAGGTCCAGCTCCAGCGGCATGGCGACATGGGTCAGCACCTTTTCCACTTCAGCCGCCATGATGGCGCGCACTTCGGTGTCGGAGACATCCTTGCCGTAGCGGCTGGCGGCCAGTGCATCGGTGACGCGCAAGGCGGTCTCCATGCCGAGATCGGCACGGATCAGCACATCCTCCAGATCCTGCAGCGTCTCTTCGTCCAGCTTGCGCTTGGTGAAGACGCCGGCAATGTTGCCGGTCAGTTCCTTGGACGAACGGGCAAGCCCGTCCTTCATGCGCTGGAACCATGAACGCCTCGGTGCCGGTTCCGGCGCTTTCTGCGGCTCGGCCTTCTGCTCGACCTTCTTGCTGACGGTCACCTTGCCGGGGGCGGGAACGGGTTTTGGCGCAGGTTGCGGGACGGCCTGCGGTTCGGGCGCGATCTCGGCTATGACCGGCTGCGATTCGATCGGCGCAGGCTGGCGAATGGGAGGCGCGATTTCGGCCGGTGGGGCTTCGGGCGGCGTGCCCTCTACCTCCCCCTCGATGGGGGAGGTCCCGAGCGCAGTTCGGCGGTGCGCGACCTCGGCGCTGTCATCCCACCCCGCCGCCTCGCGTCGACCCTCCCCATCGAGGTGAGGGTGGGGCGTCGGCGCGGCCTCAAGCTCTGGTGCAATCTCGGCGAGGATCGGCTGGGTTTCGACCGCCGGAGGCTGGCGAATAGGGGCTGGGATTTCCGCCGATGGAATCTCGGGCTCCGGCTTTGCTGGTGGAACCTCGACCGGCGGGACCGGCACTTCGACCGGGGCCGGTTCCGGTTGCCTTTCCGGGCGCGACGGAACGATCTCCGGCTCGGTCGGCGCGGGTGGCGGCACCTCTTGCGGCTGCGGTTTGGGAGCGGGCTCCGGAACGGCGGGAGGCGTTGGTATTTCCTCGGGCGCCGGCGGCTCAGCAGGCGTCTCAGGCGCGGGTTGCTCTTCCGGCTCGGGCTCCGGCAGGGGTTCCGGCGCGGGCGGAACTATCGGCTCCGGTGCTGGCGGAATCGTCGGTGCCGGCTCGGGCTTTGGCTGTTCCGGCGCCGGTTCCGGCGCAGGAACCACCTCCGGCTCGACTGTCGGCGTCGGTGCGGTTTCCGCCTCGGGCTCCAGCTCGTCGCGCTTCAGAAACTCCGGAACGACCTGCTCGGCCGCCGGCTTCAGGGTATCGAGCGCTTCCCATTTGATCGGCGGCAGCGGGGCGGTCTCGTCGATCCGCTCCTCGACCACCTCTTTCTTGCCGAACGAAAATATCTTCTTGAAAAAACCAGCCATGCTTTGCGTTTCTCAGGCCGCGCGAGCGGCAAGGGGGGTCGCGATCAGCCGGGCGCCGTCATGGCCGGTGATGTCAGCCTCGACGATCTCGCCCGGCGCGCCCGTGCCGAGTGCGGCAAGCGTAAACCCTTCGGTGCGGCCGAGGCCGTCGCGCTCGATCAGGATCGACTGACGGGTTCCAGTGAGCGACGACAGATGCCTGATATACGCGGCTTCACCGGCGATGCGCAGCCGGGCGGCGCGCTGCTTGACCAATTCGCGGCGGAGCTGCGGCATGCGCGCGGCAGGCGTGCCTTCGCGGGGACTGAACGGGAAGACGTGGAGATGGGTCAGACCACACTCCTCGACGATTTTTTCCGAGTTCTCGAACATCTCGTCGGTTTCGGTCGGGAAGCCAGCGATGATGTCGGCGCCGAAGACGATGCCGGGGCGAAGCCTGCGCACATCCTCGCAGAAGCGGATCGACTGATCGCGCAGATGGCGGCGCTTCATGCGCTTCAGGATCATGTCGTCACCCGACTGCAGCGACAGATGCAGATGCGGCATCAGCCTGGGCTCGGTGGCGATGGCGTCGAGCAGATCTTCGTCGGCTTCGATCGAATCGATCGAGGACAGCCGCAGGCGCTTCATGTCGGGCACTTGCTTGAGGATGGTTTTTACCAGCCTGCCGAGCTTCGGGGCGCCCGGCAGGTCGGCGCCAAAACTGGTCATGTCGACACCGGTCAGCACGATCTCGGCATAGCCGTTTCCGGCGAGCCGCTTGACCTGCTCGACCACGGCGCCCATCGGCACCGAGCGTGAATTGCCGCGGCCGTAAGGGATGATACAGAAGGTGCAGCGGTGGTCGCAGCCGTTCTGCACCTGCACGAAGGCGCGTGCCCGGCCCTCGATGGCGTCGACCATGTGGCCCGCGGTTTCGCGCACCGAAAAGATGTCGTTGACGCGCGCCTTTTCGGTGTCGTTGACGCCGAAATCCGGCAGCGCGCGATAGGAGTTCGCCTTCAGCTTCTCCTCATTGCCAAGCACGAGATCGACCTCGTCCATGGTCGCGAATTTTTCAGGCTCGGTCTGCGCGGCGCAGCCGGTGACGATGATACGGGCTTGCGGGTTGTCGCGGCGCGTCTTGCGGATCGCCTGTTTGGCCTGGCGCACCGCTTCGCCGGTGACAGCGCAGGTGTTGAAGATCACGGCGCCGCCTTCCAGCGCGCCGAGGCCGGCGGTTTCAGCCTCGCGTCGCATCACCTCGGACTCATAGGTGTTCAGCCGGCAGCCAAAAGTCACCACATCGATGCCCTTGGACACCGGGCTCTTGGACAGAGCGGACATCAGGCCGCGCTTTCGGTGTCGCGGGCCCACGTTCCGGTCGACGGATCGAAGCTGCCGGAAAATTCCCATTCGGCGGCGCCGGTGAGGATGACGTGGTCATCGTCGCGCCATTCGACGTGCAGCGTGCCGCCGCCGGGGGTCAGCAGGCTGACGCTGCGACCGGTCCGGTTGGTGCGGGCGGCTGCGACCACGGCGGCGCAGGAGGCCGAGCCGCAGGCCTTGGTCAGGCCTGCGCCACGCTCCCAGGTGCGGATGACCATGGTCTCGGGCGAGGTGACCTGAGCGATGGTGATGTTGGCGCGTTCGGGGAACATTGGGTGGTTCTCGAGCAGCGGGCCGAAGCGGTCGAGCTCATAGGACCAGACGTCGCGGTCGACCCAGAAGATGGCGTGCGGGTTGCCCATCGAGACGACCGAGGGCGAATGCAGCACCGGCGCGTCGATCGGGCCGATCTGCAGCTCGATCATGCGGGTGTCGTGGAATTCCTCGGCCAGCGGAATGTCCTGCCAGCCGAAACGCGGCGTGCCCATGTCGACCGAGATCGACCCGTCGGCATGTTCGCGCGCATTGAGGATGCCGGCGACGGTCTCGAAGGTGAAGGTCTTCTGGCCGGTCTCGGCGGCGAGCGCCTGGACGACGCAGCGCATGCCATTGCCGCAGGCCTGCGCACTGGTTCCGTCGGAATTCAATATGTCGATGAAAAAGGCGGTACCCGGCGTCCTGGCGTCGTGGATCGCCATGATCTGGTCAAACCTTGTCGCGGCATCGGCGTTCAGCGCGATTGCCGCAGCCGCTGTCACCCGATCGGCACGGCTACGCATGTCGGCAACGATGATCTCGTTGCCAATGCCGTTCATCTTGGCGAAAGGGGCAGTGCTGGCCATTGCTCCGAAAATTCCGTGTCCGATTGGCGCTATATGGCGGAAACGGTCAGGAATTACCAGTGCAGAGCCGCTTTACGTCACCGCGAAAATGCCCAGTACCATCAGCAGGAAGATGATCAGAACGATGCCGATGAGGATGCGCGCACCGGTGGCAGCAGCACCGGCCAGCGCCGGCATGCCGAGCAAGCTCGCCGCCGCGGCGATGATCAGCAAAATGATGATCCATTTGAGCATGGGAATGCCTCGCAAACCGACACGTTTTAAAACCGTATGAAAACGCGACTGCCGCGCTTGGGTTCCCGTCGGCTTGTGAGGCCAGATTCACGGCGAAACAGCCGGCGATCTCGATATCGGTGATGAAGGATGCCGTCTTGTTCGACCTCCTTCGGGCGAAACCGCCGACGTTGAGTTGGCCGTAGCGAGCAGCATTGCCGCTCAAGGCACGGCCCAGACTTCGCCGGGCCGCAAGGCGCGAAAGCGCTCTTGTGGGATGCCTTGATCCTCGAGCGCCTCGGTCAATTTTCGTGCCGGCTCGTCGATCGGTTCGTCGGTGAGTTGGAAGGTGCCCCAATGGCAGCCGGCGGCATAGGCGGCGTTGCACAGTGTCATGCCTTGCGCAGCCTCCCCAGGGTTTTGGTGCTGCGGCGCCATGAACCAGCGCGGCTCATAGGCGCCGATCGGCAGGATGGCGAAGCGGAAGCCACCATGTTTCTCAGCCATCAGCCGGTAGTTGATGCCATCATGGAAGCCGGTGTCCCCGGCGAAATAGAGCTTGCTGTCAGGCGTTTCGATGACGAAGCCGGCCCACAGCGCCATGCGCTGGTCGCGGGCGCCACGCGCCGACCAGTGGTGCACCGGCTCGACATGGACCGCGACGCCGTTGCCGACCTCGACCCTATCGCCCCAATCATGCGCCGACAGCCGCATGCCGGGGATAGCATTGCCGATGACGGCATCGTTGCCGAGCGGGGTGAGCACCAGCGGGTCGTGACCGGCTTTCAGCCGCTTCAGCGTGGCGAGGTCGAGATGGTCATAATGGTTGTGGCTGATCAGGACGAGGTCGATCGGTGGCAGGTCGGCGAAGGCGATGCCTGGCGGATTGATGCGTTTTGGTCCGGCGAAGGAAAGCGGTGACGCGCGCTGCGACCAGACCGGGTCGGTGAGGATGTTCAGGCCGGCCGTCTGGACCAGCAAGGTGGAATGGCCGACCATCGTCACATCAAGCGCGGCGCCTTCGACCTTCGCGGACGGCTTTGCCTGTGGAAAGGGGCTTGGATTCGCCGCCGGCCATTTCGAGCGCTTGCCATTCAACTGCCATTTCAGCAGGTCGGCGAAACGGCCGGGCGGCTGGCCGCCGGGATTGAAGAACAATGTGCCGTCGAAATGATCGCTGGGCGGGCCGCTGTAATAGCGATTGGCGGCTCTCTTTCTCGCGGCCAATTTTGCGGCTCCAGCAGGTTTCGTCTTCCTGACATAGGCGCTATGCCTGCTTGCGCAAGCATTTGACCGCCGAATGCCAGGACGGGACGGTGTCGACTGGATCTCAGGGCGACGCGCGACAGGCCGCCCATTGCTCATCGCGATTGCGATAAATTTGCAACAAATCTTGCCGCAAACCGTATTTTAACCATATCGGGTTGAAATTTCGCCACCTTCTCCATCTTGGTGGGGGTGAGATTGTGCGGACGGCTTCCCCCAAGCCGGATCCGACGGAGGTTGGAATGACTTTTTCGAAAACCGGTCTGGTGGCCGTATCGCTGGCCGCGCTCGTTGCGAGCGGCTGTTCGACCTCGCGCTTCTCGTCGATGGATGACCAGCAGCCGGCACCGCTGGAGGCCGCGCCCGCCGGCAAGGTGACCGCGAACCAGCTGCCGCCGCCGGCGTCGCCCGGAACCACGGACCCGTCGCAATTCCCGACCGCGCCGGCGAATACGCAAGTTGCCTCGCTGCCGCCGGACGGTACGGCGCCCGCCGGAGCCTCGGACCTCAACGCCGCCAGCGTCGCTGGTGTCTGGAACGCCAGCGTTTCGGGCCAGAGCTGCAAGGTGGCGACGCCGCAGACCAAGTTCGGCGCCGGCTTCCGCGCCGGGCCGCTGCATTGCCCGGCACCGATCGACGGCATCAAGTCGTGGAACGTCGCCGGCAAGCAACTGACGCTTTATGACGAGAATGGCGGCGCGCTGGCGCGGCTCTATTCCTCGGGCGGCTCGAAATTCGACGGCCAGACGTCCAACGGCCAGCCGATTTCGCTTACAAGATAGGCTTGGTATCCTTTTATTTTTTGGTTTTACGCAATTCCGGATGGAAACCGCTACACACATTTCCTGGAATTGCTTCGGAACGACGTGACCGATGCATCTGCGTGACGGCCTCCAGACCCATGCGACCGTCAGGCAGCGCTACGACCATCTGGTGGAAACCGGTGCGATCGGCCGCGATCCGGCGCAGGAGCGGATCGCTGCTGCGCTCGACCGGCTGACCGACGAGATTTCGGCCAAGCGGCTGGCACAAAAGTCCAGTGCCCTGGGCTGGCTGTTTGCCCGCAGGCGCGAGACGCATGAGGCCGTCAAAGGCCTCTACATCCATGGCGGCGTCGGCCGCGGCAAGACCATGCTGATGGACATGTTCTTCGACCTGCTGCCGGTGCGGCGCAAGCGCCGCGTCCATTTCAACGACTTCATGGCCGACGTGCAGGACCGTATCCAGAAGCACCGGCAGGCGCGCAAGAATGGGGACGTCAGGGAAGGCGATCCGATCCCGCCCGTGGCCAAGGCGCTTGCCGATCAGGCCTGGGTGCTGTGCTTCGATGAGTTCTCGGTTACCGACATTGCCGATGCTATGATCCTGTCGCGGCTGTTTTCGGCGCTGTTTGCCAGCGGCGTGGTGCTGGTCGCCACCTCGAACGTGGCGCCGGAAGATCTTTATAGAGATGGGCTGAACCGCCAGCTTTTCCTGCCGTTCATCGGCATTCTGCAGCGGCATGCACAGGTGCTCTCGCTCGACGCTGACAAGGACTATCGGCTGGAAAAGCTCGTCCGCACGCCGGTCTATGTCACGCCGGTCGATGCGGCAGCCGACCAGATACTCGACGAAGCCTGGCAAGCCATGACGCGTGGCGTGCCGGAGGCCCAGGCCTCGTTGACCCTCAAAGGCCGACAAGTGGCGGTGCCGCGTGCGGCCGGCGATGCGGCGCGGTTCTCCTTCAGCGATCTCTGTGAAAAGCCGCTCGGCGCGCGCGATTTCCTGGCGATCGCCGGTCGCTTTTCGACCATCTTCATCGACCACGTCCCGGTGCTCGGCGAAGGCAAACGCAACGAGGCTAAGCGTTTTATCCTTCTGATCGACACGCTCTACGACCATCATGTGCGGCTGGTGGTGAGCGCCGAAGCACCGCCGCCGCAGCTTTATGTGGCCAAACGCGGCGTTGAGGTCTTCGAATTCGAGCGCACGGCATCGCGCCTGATCGAGATGCAAAGCCGCGACTGGCTGGAGGATTGGGCGGAGCGGCGGAAGGTGAAGACGACGCCAGAAGCGCAGCAGGCGCAGGCGTAGGCGTAGGCTCAGAGACGTAGGTTCCCCTCTTGCATCGTTGACGGTTGGCGAAACCGGCGCGACGATTGATCCCTCCTCGAGGGGGAGATGGCCGGCAGGCCAGAGGGGGTTGGTTCGACCGGGCGCGGTACAGATGGCGCCAGCGCTCCACGCGCGACGACCCCCTCTGTCGCCATTGGCGACATCTCCCCCTCAAGGGGGGAGATTTGGTGCCAGCATCACAAGGGCGTCATCACCCGGGTGTGGCCTTACGATCTCCATCCTCATTGTGTAAATTCTCCTAAGTCGGCTTATAAATTTTGACGTTTACGTAAATCCCAAATACTCTAACCGATTGAAAATGCTCACTCCGAAATAATCGTTTGAATTTATATCGCGCCAAGGCTATTGGATGCGGCGAAATCTCGCGGGTCCCCGCAGCATTCCGGCCTCTTCCTCGACTTCGTCAACCAAGTCGTCTGAGATTTGGGCGTCGTCACAGACAAAGGGAAAATCTCCTCACATGGCACGCAACAAGATAGCGCTCATCGGCTCCGGCATGATCGGCGGCACGCTCGCCCACATGATCGGCCTCAAGGACCTCGGCGACGTGGTGCTGTTCGATATTGCCGAGGGTATCCCGCAAGGCAAGGGGCTCGATATCGCGCAGTCGTCGCCGGTCGATGGCTTCGACAGCCGGCTCACCGGCGTCAACGACTATGCCGGCATCGAGGGTGCCGATGTCTGCATCGTCACCGCCGGCGTACCGCGCAAGCCCGGCATGAGCCGCGACGATCTTTTGGGCATCAACCTCAAGGTCATGGAACAGGTCGGCGCCGGGCTGAAGAAATACGCACCGAAGGCCTTCGTCATCTGCATCACCAACCCGCTCGACGCCATGGTCTGGGCGCTGCAGAAGTTTTCGGGCCTGCCGAAGAGCCATGTCGTCGGCATGGCCGGCGTGCTCGACAGCGCGCGCTTCCGCTATTTCCTGGCCGAGGAATTCAAGGTCTCGGTCGAGGACGTCACCGCCTTCGTGCTTGGCGGCCACGGCGATTCCATGGTGCCGATGATCCGCTATTCAACGGTTTCCGGCATTCCGCTGCCCGACCTCGTCAAGATGGGCTGGACCTCGAAGGAAAAGCTCGATCAGATCGTGCAGCGCACCCGCGACGGCGGCGCCGAGATCGTCGGCCTGCTCAAGACCGGCTCGGCCTATTACGCACCGGCGGCCTCGGCGATCTCGATGGCCGAAGCCTATCTCAAGGACAAGAAGCGTGTGCTGCCGTGCGCCGCGTATCTGTCCGGCCAGTATGGCGTCAAGAACACCTATGTCGGCGTTCCCGTTGTGATCGGCGCCGGCGGCGTCGAGCGCATCATCGAGATCGAGCTCAACAAGAGCGAGCAGAAGATGTTCGACAGTTCGGTGGCGACGGTGCAGGGCCTGACCGAGGCCTGCGTCAAGATCGCCCCGCAACTCGCCGCCAAGTAACCCGGAGAGAATCCAGATGAACATCCATGAGTATCAGGGCAAGGCGCTGCTGAAGTCTTTCGGGGCGCCGGTGGCCGAAGGCGTGCCGGTGTTCAAGGCGAGCGAGGCGGAAGCCGCAGCCAAGGCACTGCCGGGTCCCCTCTATGTGGTGAAGAGCCAGATCCATGCCGGCGGCCGCGGCAAGGGCAAATTCAAGGAGCTTGGCCCGGACGCCAAGGGCGGTGTGCGGCTGGCCAAGTCGGTGGCCGACGTCGTCGCCAACGCCAATGAGATGCTCGGGCACACGCTGGTGACCAAGCAGACCGGCCCGGCTGGCAAGCAGGTCAACCGCCTCTACATCGAGGACGGCGCCGACATCGAACGCGAGCTTTATCTGTCGATCCTGGTCGACCGCTCGGTCGGCCGCGTCGCCTTCGTCGTCTCGACCGAAGGCGGCATGGACATCGAGGCGGTCGCCCACGACACGCCGGAAAAGATCATCACTGTCGCCATCGATCCGGAAAAGGGCGTCACATCGGCCGATCTGAAGGCGCTCAACGGCGCGCTGAAGCTCGACGGCGACGCGGCCAAGGATGGCGATACGCTGTTCCCGATCCTCTACAAGGCCTTCGTCGAGAAGGACATGAGCCTGCTCGAGGTCAACCCGCTGATCGTCATGAAGAACGGCCGGCTGCGCGTGCTCGACGCCAAGGTGTCGTTCGACAACAACGCGCTGTTCCGCCACCCGGACGTTCTCGAACTGCGCGATACCACCGAAGAGGACGAGAAGGAGATCGAGGCGTCGAAATACGACCTCGCCTATGTCGCGCTCGACGGCAATATCGGCTGCATGGTCAACGGCGCCGGCCTTGCCATGGCGACGATGGACATCATCAAGCTCTATGGTGCCGAGCCAGCCAACTTCCTCGATGTCGGCGGCGGCGCGTCGAAGGAGAAGGTGACGGCGGCGTTTAAGATCATCACCAAGGATCCGGCGGTCAAGGGTATCCTGATCAACATCTTCGGCGGCATCATGAAGTGCGACATCATTGCCGAGGGCGTCATTGCCGCGGTCAAGGAAGTCGGCCTGGAAGTGCCGCTGGTGGTACGCCTGGAAGGCACCAATGCCGAACTCGGCAAAAAGATCATCAACGACAGCGGCCTCAACGTAGTGTCGGCCGATGACCTCGACGACGCAGCCAAGAAGATCGTGGCGGCGGTGAAGGGCTGATCTGGTGCCTCCGCACAAGATAAACCTGGTCGAGGCGGCGGATCAAAAGATCAAAAAGGTCTTCGATCCGCATATCGCCGGCGACGTCAACGATGCCCAGGTCAAGATCGCCAAGTTCGGCGATGTCTTCGACTGGCACGCGCATGACAATGAGGACGAAGCCTTCCTCGTGCTGCGCGGGCGCATCGCTATCGATTTTCGCGACGGCACGGTGGAACTCTCCAGCGGCGAGTTCATCGTCGTGCCGCGCGCCGTCGAGCATCGGCCGCGCTCGCTCAGCGAAGAACCTGTCGTGCTGATGTTCGAGCCGGCGACCACGCTCAACACCGGCAACGCCAAGAGCGACCTCACAGTCGCCGATCTGAAGCGGCTGTAGGGAATTTGTGGATGTCACACAATTGCTATGTGGCATCCACAGGAGAAAGAGAAATGAAGAACATCACTCTGGCGGTCGAAGACCATGTTTTGGAGCAGGTCAAACTGGCCGCTGTTGAACAGCGAACGACCGTCAACGCCATGGTGCAGGAGTTTTTCGCGACGGTGGCCGAGCGGCGCGCCAAGGACGAGGCCAGGCTGGCCTTGTTGAAGCTTGCCCGCGAGGCGGCAGGCGACGTGGACGGCAAGAATTGGAACCGGGAAGCTCTCTATGATCGCTGAAGGCTTCCTCGAAACGAAAGTTCTCGTCTATACCGCAATCGGACACAAATCCGAGCGCGTGGACGGCGCAATCATTGCCGCCGCCGAGCGCCTTGGCGTCAAGACACTTTACACCGAAGACCTCAACCACGGGCAGGCTTACGGCTCAGTGGTCGCCATCAACCCCTTCCGCACTCACTGATCAGGTCGCAAAAAATGTCCATTCTCGTCGACAAGAACACCAAGGTGCTGGTGCAGGGCCTGACCGGCAAGACCGGCACGTTCCACACCGACCAGGCGCTGGCCTATCACGGCACCAAAATGATCGGCGGCATCCATCCCAAAAAAGGCGGCGAGACTTGGACCGGCTCCAAGGGCGAGAGCCTGCCGATCTTCGCCACCGTCGCCGAGGGCAAGGAAAAGACCGGCGCCAATGCCTCCGTTGTCTATGTGCCGCCGGCGGGTGCGGCTGAGGCGATCCTGGAGGCGATCGAGGCCGAGATCCCGCTGATCATCTGCATCACCGAAGGCATACCGGTGATGGACATGATCAGGGTCAAAGCCCGGCTCGACCGCTCGACCTCGCGGCTGATCGGCCCGAACTGCCCGGGTGTGCTCACGCCCAACGAATGCAAGATCGGCATCATGCCCGGAAACATCTTCCGCAAGGGCTCGGTCGGCGTTGTTTCGCGCTCGGGAACGCTTACCTATGAGGCAGTGTTCCAGACCACCAATGTCGGCCTCGGCCAGACCACCGCCGTCGGCATTGGCGGCGACCCCGTCAAGGGCACCGAGTTCATCGACGTACTCGAGATGTTCCTCGCCGACGACGAGACCAAGTCGATCATCATGATCGGCGAGATCGGCGGTTCGGCAGAGGAAGACGCCGCGCAGTTCCTCAAGGACGAAGCCAAGCGTGGCCGCAAGAAGCCGATGGCCGGCTTCATCGCCGGGCGCACGGCGCCGGCCGGCCGCACCATGGGTCATGCGGGCGCGGTCATCTCCGGCGGCAAGGGCGGCGCCGAGGACAAGATCGCGGCGATGGAATCGGCCGGAATAAAGGTATCGCCCTCGCCGGCAAGGCTGGGTACGACCCTGGTCGAGGCGATCAAGGGGTAAGGGAATAGGGGAGTAAGGGAGTAGGGCAGTAGGGAAAAGATCGGCGGCAAAAATGCCCTACTCCCTTACTGCCTTATTCCCCTACTCCCCTCCAACTAAGGAGACGGAGCAAAGGCTCCGACAGTGACATGGCAAGACAAGATCAGGCCAACGACCAGTTTTCGCTCACCTCTTTCCTCTATGGCGGCAATGCCGATTATATCGACGCGCTTTATGCCGCCTATGAGGACGATCCAGCCTCGGTCAATCCCGAATGGCAGGAATTCTTCGCCGGGCTGAAGGACGATGCCGGCGATGTGCGCAAGAATGCCAAGGGCGCCTCATGGGCGAAGCCCTCCTGGCCGCTGCAGGCCAATGGCGAACTGGTGTCGGCGCTCGACGGCAATTGGGGTATCGTCGAGAAGACGATCGAAAAGAAGGTCAAGGACAAGGCGGTCACCAACGGTGTCGTCCTTTCCGACGCCGATGTGCACCAGGCGACGCGCGATTCCGTGCGCGCCATCATGATGATCCGCGCCTACCGCATGCGCGGCCATCTGCATGCCAATCTCGACCCGCTCGGCATCGCCAAGCCGCTCGAGGACTACAACGAACTGTCGCCGGAAAATTACGGTTTCACCGAAGCCGATTATGACCGACCGATCTTCCTCGACAATGTGCTCGGGCTCGAATTCGGCAGCATCCGGCAGATGCTGGAAATCCTCACCCGCACCTATTGCTCGACGCTCGGCGTCGAGTTCATGCATATTTCCGATCCCGAGGAAAAGGCCTGGATTCAGGCGCGCATCGAGGGCGCCGACAAGGAGATCTCCTTCACCGCCACCGGCAAGAAGGCGATCCTGCAGAAGCTGGTCGAATCCGAAGGTTTCGAACAGTTCATCGACGTCAAGTACAAGGGCACCAAGCGTTTCGGCCTCGACGGCAGTGAAGCACTGATCCCGGCGCTGGAGCAGATCATCAAGCGCGGCGGCCAGCTCGGCATGAAGGAAATCGTGCTCGGCATGGCGCATCGCGGCCGGCTGAACGTGCTCTCCCAGGTGATGGCCAAGCCGCACCGCGCCATCTTCCACGAGTTCAAGGGCGGCTCGGCTGCGCCCGACGAAGTCGAGGGTTCGGGCGACGTCAAGTACCATCTCGGCGCCTCGTCGGACCGCGAGTTCGATGGCAACAAGGTGCATCTGTCCTTGACTGCCAATCCCTCGCATCTGGAAATCGTCGATCCGGTGGTGATGGGCAAGGCGCGCGCCAAGCAGGATTATCTGTTCGGCCGCAGCCGCGAAGAAATCGTGCCGCTGGAAGAGCGCGCCAAGGTGCTACCGCTCTTGCTGCATGGCGACGCCGCCTTCGCCGGCCAGGGCGTGATCGCCGAAATCCTCGGCCTGTCCGGCCTGCGCGGCCACCGCGTCGCCGGCACGCTGCATTTCATCATCAACAACCAGATCGGCTTCACCACCAATCCGCGCTTCTCGCGCTCGTCACCCTATCCGTCCGATGTGGCCAAGATGATCGAGGCACCGATCTTCCACGTCAATGGCGACGACCCGGAAGCCGTGGTGCACGCCACCAAGGTGGCGATCGAATTCCGCATGAAGTTCCACAAGCCTGTTGTGGTGGACATGTTCTGCTACCGCCGCTTCGGCCACAATGAGGGCGACGAACCGGCCTTCACCCAGCCGATCATGTACCGCAACATCCGCACCCACAAGACGACGGTGCAGATCTATGGCGACCGGCTGATCGCCGAGGGCCACATCACCCAGGCCGAACTCGACCAGCTCAAGGCCGACTGGCGCGCGCATCTGGAATCCGAGTGGGAAGTCGGCCAGCATTACAAGCCCAACAAGGCCGACTGGCTCGACGGCGCCTGGTCGGGCCTGCGCACGGCCGACAACCAGGACGAACAGCGGCGCGGCAAGACCGCCGTGCCGGTCAAGACGCTGAAGGAAATCGGCAAGAAGCTGACCGAGGTGCCGAAGGATTTCGAAGCGCACAAGACGATCATCCGCTTCCTCGAGAATCGCCGCCAGGCGATCGAATCCGGCGAAGGCATCGACTGGTCGACGGCCGAGGCGCTGGCCTTCGGCGCCATCCTGCTCGACGGCAATCCGATCCGGCTGTCGGGACAGGATTCCGAACGCGGCACCTTCTCGCAGCGTCATTCCGTGCTCTACGACCAGCGCGACGAGACCCGCTACATCCCGCTCAACAATCTGTCGGCCGCACAGGCCGGCTACGAAGTCATCAACTCGATGCTGTCGGAAGAGGCGGTGCTCGGCTTCGAATATGGCTACAGCCTGGCCGAGCCGAAGGCTCTGACATTGTGGGAAGCGCAGTTCGGCGACTTCGCCAACGGTGCCCAGGTGGTGTTCGACCAGTTCATCTCGTCGGGCGAACGCAAGTGGCTCAGAATGTCGGGCCTCGTCTGCCTGTTGCCGCATGGCTATGAAGGCCAGGGTCCGGAACACTCCTCGGCCCGGCTCGAGCGCTTCCTGCAGCTTTGCGCCGAAGACAATATGCAAGTCGCCAACTGCACGACGCCTGCCAACTACTTCCACATCCTGCGCCGGCAGCTGAAGCGCGATTTCCGCAAGCCGCTGATCCTGATGACGCCGAAGTCGCTGCTGCGCCACAAGCGGGCGGTGTCGACGCTGCCGGAAATTTCGGGCGAAAGCTCGTTCCACCGGCTGCTGTGGGATGATGCCCAGCTGCTGTCCAACCAGGCGATCAAGCTCACCAAGGATTCCAAGATCCGCCGCGTCGTGCTGTGCTCGGGCAAGGTCTATTACGACCTCTATGAGGAGCGCGAGAAGCGCGGCATCAACGACATCTATCTGCTGCGCGTCGAACAGCTCTATCCGTTCCCGGCCAAGGCGCTGATCACCGAACTATCGCGCTTCCGCAATGCCGAGATGGTCTGGTGCCAGGAGGAGCCCAAGAACATGGGCGCCTGGTCGTTCATCGACCCGTATCTGGAATGGGTGCTGGCGCATATCGATGCCAAGCATCAGCGGGTGCGCTACACCGGCCGTCCGGCCGCCGCCTCGCCGGCGACCGGACTGATGTCGAAGCATCTCGCCCAGCTCGCCGCCTTGCTCGAAGACGCGCTTGGTGAATAGAACAGAGCGCCCCAATAGAATTGGGCTGACAAAACAGAACCCGACAAGAAACGGACAGGCACAATGGCTACCGAAATCCGCGTTCCCACTCTCGGCGAATCCGTCACCGAAGCGACCATCGGCAAATGGTTCAAGACGGGCGGCGATGCGATTGCCGCCGACGAGCCGCTGGTCGAGCTCGAGACCGACAAAGTGACGGTGGAAGTGCCCGC
>NZ_JAMYSA010000116.1:0-17967 GCF_040321735.1 Mesorhizobium sp. M0293 | reverse complement strand
CCTCGGGAAGAGCCGGGTGCGGGAAATCCGCCCGCCCGGATCTGTGAGGGCGAAAGCCGAATGGCTGAGCTACTCGACCACGATCTCAAAGGCTCCGAACATCGTCCTTCACGCCGATCACCGAAAGGTGCCGTCGGGACATCGCTTACGCCTCGGACCTATCCGGTAAAAGAGCAATCGCACCCGAGCGGAGCGCCTTGCGCCGCCAGGCAAACAACGGGCTCACGCCATGCGCCCGCGCCACCGCCGAGACATTCACGCCCGGCGCCCGTGTCTCCTCCAGAATCCGCGTCTTCGCCTCCGCTGGCCAGCGACGGCGCAGCAGTGGCGGGCTCTCATCGAGCCGCTTCGCTATCGCCTCGATGACTGCGAAACTTTCAAGTCTGGGCTTGTGTACAGACTGCAAACCAATCTCCCGCGAAGAATCATTGCGGCAGTGTCCTCGTCTTCACAACTCAGCGAAACATGGGGCCAAATGGACGCTTACATCCCGTCAAACAAGCCGCGTCAACGCGCATGGAAATGAACGCTTACAGAACTACAACGTTGTATCGTGTTGAAAAACAATCGAGCGGCAGCGCGGTTACACTTGGAAGAGCTCCCGAGGAAGGGCGCTGAACGTTTCAACGCCGTTCTCCGTAATGCGAAGTGTTTCGCTGATCGCGTAGCCAAGATCTTCGTCAACCCAGTTCCCAAGCATCAAATGGAACGTCATGTTGGGCTTCAAAACTGTGGGATCGCCAACCTTGAAACTTGAAGTCGGTTCGGTCCAATCAATTCCTATGGCATATCCGCAACGGGATTCTTTGGTAAATCCATGTTTGCCCAAGGCGGTGTTGAAGGCGCTAGCAACTTCGCCACAAGTTGCGCCGGGCTTCGCCACAGCAAGCGCCGCTTCCAAACCAGCAACCTCACCGTCGTGGAGGCGCCTCACGACATCCGAAGGCTTCCCGATTGAGATCGTCCGCATCAATGCCGATGTGTAGCCATAACGCACCCCGGCCAGCTCAATGTTTACCTGCGACCCAGCTTGAAAGCGGTCTTCCGTCCAAGGGATGTGGCAAGTGGACGTACGCGGTGACGCGCAAAGATAGAAACCGGTAATATCGGTGCCTGCTTTGCCGTTGGCCCCGCGGATAAGAGTCGCTATAATCTCCGCGGATGCATCGGCTTCGGTTACGCTTGGCCGCACGACTTCTATTGCGCGCCGCATGCCAGCATCAGCAATAGCTGCTGCTTCTCGCATCACACCAATTTCCAAATCGGATTTGATGCCACGAATCCAAGAAATGGCATTCCCGAAGTCTTTGATTTTTGCCGCTGGCGCCCTTGTCTTGAATTTTTCTAGAGTTTGACCCGAGAGCATTTGAGCCTCGACGCCGACTGTTGATTGACCGCATCCCACATCCAATAAATGATCAATGATAGCATCATAACCATCTTTCGCTGGATTGGCGATTAGATCCTCGGGATAACCGAGCACCCGGGTCCGGTCGACAAACATCTGGTGAATTGCCGCTGCCGCATCCATTTTGCGGGTAATGAAAGTCGGCTCTTCATCCTTGAGGGTGACGATTAGAGCCTGGGGCACGTAACCGGACTTTGAGGTGTAGCCGGTCAGGTAAGTCAAATTCGCCGGCACGATGACGACGAGGGCACTAATTTCCCGCCGTTCCATTTCCGCTTTTACAGCGGCTAATCGTCTAAGGAATTCCTGACGCGGAAAAGCCTGTGTCGCTTTTGGCATTGCCATTACATGACTCCTTCTTGGTCATATCAGTTTCAGTTATGCTTTTCCGGTAAGCGAGCCGGTCTTGTTTGCCACCCGTTGCAGGTGTCGCCTCCCTCACTTTCTCGGCACTCACACGAGCTGCGCGGAGTCCAGCAGAGAGTGGCCAGTTTCGATCTCATCTGCGTTCCCCCAATGCGCTCGCGTGCTTGCTTGCATCGTCCACGCATGCCACCGACGGATGGACTGCTAGCTTGCCGGCTGCGTGTTCAACAGATCAAAGCAGTACTTGATGGCTAGCTCCGTCGTCGGAATGAGTACGTCGTCAGACACAGCAAACGTCGGCGTATGCACGCCCGACTCTTTGCCCGGTTGCCCACTTCCAAAAAGAAAATAGATCGAAGGGACCCGCTGGGAGTAAAAACCAAAGTCGTCGCTTCCGCCAACTGTTGGGGCTTCTGTATAAGCCTCGGCTCCAACCGTCGTGGACACAGTGTCGCGGAAAAGACGCACCATACCCGGGTCGTTGATGACAACAGGTTCGCCGGATACGATTACGACTTCAGCGGCGCCTCGGTGGACTGCCGCAATGCCTTCCGCAACTTCGCGTAGCCGTTTTGCCAATAGTTCACGACGTGTAGGACTCGTTGTCCTGATAGTCCCCTCCATCACTACCGAGGGACAAATAATGTTCGTCGCCGCGCCGCCATGAATTGTACCGATGGTGATGACCGATCTGTCCTCCACAGGCATTTCTCGAGAAACCACTTTCTGGACTTCGTTGATAAATGCTGCTGCGATTGTAATGGCATCTACGCCGCTGTGAGGCGTTGAGCCATGCGCCGCATTGCCGGTCACCATCACAGTGAATTGGTCAGCCGATGTGGTTGCCGCTCCCTCGTGCGCGCTGTACGTACCGAAGGGCATCAAAGGGACCACATGATAGCCAACCGCATGGTCGAAACCTTCAAGAAGGTTTAGTTCGGCAACGGTTCGCCCACCGAGCGGTTCCGCTTCCTCAGCCGGCTGGAACACTACGCGGATCTTGCCCGCAAAATTGCTTCTCATCCTCTGGAAAGCCAGGGCAGTTCCCATAGCGATCGAGGCATGCAGGTCGTGACCACACGCGTGCATAACTCCTCTCACTTGAGAGCGATATGGTAGGTCATCGCGGGCCTCATCAATAGGTAGCGCATCGATATCGCCGCGAACGGCAATCAATCGCCTTCGGCCAGAAGCAGTTCCCTCAATGTCAATGTAGAGCCCCGTATTATGAAATACGGTCGCGCTTGCGAGGCCGAACCGTTCCAACATCTCCTTTATGCGCTGCTGCGTTTTCGATTCATGATTTGAAAGCTCCGGTTCACGGTGCATCGCGTGACGAAGCTCGAGGATCGCATGGCGTTCGGGATCAGTTAGGAGACTATTTACGCGGGAGTTCATGAAAGCCTGCTCCTCTCGATCCGGTTTTGCGGGTATAACTTAGCACCGAAACGAAAAGGGAATCCCTCAATAACGATACTCTGTCGCAGGATTGCGGCGTCCAGGTGACAGTCTTTGCAGTGTTTTGCCGGCAAGGGCAAGGCACACGAGGTTCGGAAAGTTTCAGGCAAAAATGAACGCCGTGCGTAAACCGGGCTCAAGAATTCGGCAACCCTGCTTCGCGACGCTGCGTGAACGTATGGTGGGATAATTGCTTCATCGATGAAATTCTATTGGCACGGCGAAGCTAGCTTTAACGCGGTCCATAACGACCATGGTTTTGAACCCCTTGATATCGTGATTTTCGTAGAAGAAGCGTCGAGTGAATTGTTCGTAGTCCTCCATATCCTTAGCCGTCACGACAAGGATGAAGTCAGCGTCCCCCGTAACATAATATCCGATCATCACCTCGCGGGTATTTCGGATTGATGTTTTAAACCGATCAACTATGTCGGCCCGCTCTCGCTCCAGTGATACCAACACTATCATGGTAACCGGCCGTCCGACTGCCTTAGGGGAGATTATCGAAACATCGGCTTCGATAACGCCTTCACTCCGGAGACGTTTGAGTCTCCGCTGACAAGCTGTCGGAGACAATCCCACCTTATCCGCTAGCTCCTCAGAGGTGAGCCGGTTGTCCTTCTGAACTGCATCAAGCAATGAAGCATCCGCACGATCAAGGTCCATAGCGGTTTCCTGCGAAACGATAGGAGAAGTTGCAAATATCCTGCATAATTTGCCACCCTCCTGCTGTCAATTGTCGTACGTTAGGCATGGACCTCATATTTTGGTCATTTGAGAGGTTAAAGGGGCCACGAAAAACATGGGCCAACGCCGCCTCTCTATAGTTGTGGGTTTCGCCGCTTCTCTTCGCTCGAAATCAGCTGTGCGGGATGCCGAGAACCTCTACAGTGACCGACAGGTTGCGGCGGTTAGAAAACGCGCCTTAGAGTCCGACTCGAAACTCATGATGCCCGCGCCAACCTGCGCGTGAGCAGCATGACGGAGGCGGCATAGAGGAAGACTTGGGCCGATTCGATGGTCGCCTCGAAATCCTTGGCGAGGCGTCGGTTGCGATTGATCCAGGCGAAGGTTCGCTCGACGACCCAGCGCCTGGGCAGGACCTGGAAGCCGACCTGGTCGGCGATTTTCTTGACGACCTCAATGGCGAGGCAGGTGGCGTCCCTGACGCGGTCGGAATTGTAGGCGCTGTCGGTAAACGTGCGTTCGACGAAGGGGAAGGATCTTCGTGAGGCCTGGAGCAGCGGGACAGCTCCGTCCCGGTCCTGGATGTCGGCCGCGTGCGCCTGGAACACCAAGGCCCGGCCGTCGGTGTCGACCATGGCGTGGCGCTTGCGGCCCTTGATCTTCTTGCCCGCGTCGTAACCTCTGGGGCCGCCGGCTTCCACGGTCTTGACGCTCTGGCTGTCGATCACCGCTGCCGAGGGGCTGGCAGCTCTGCCGACCCGCCGCGGTCGGCCATGGCCAGGTGGTGGTTGATCGTCTCGAACAAGCCGTCGCGGCGAAAGCGCAGGAACCAGCCGTAGACCGTGCTTCTCGGGGAAAATCCCTGGGCAGCAGACGCCAGCTGCAGCCGGACCGCAGCACATAGAAGATCGCGTTCACGATCTCGCGCATCGTCCACTGGCGCGGTCGCCCCGTTCTCGCTGCGGGAGGCAGGAACGACGCGAGGATCTCCCACTCTGCGTCGGTCAGGCCGCTTCCATAACGAAGGTGATCGCGGGTATGCTGGCGACGGGTGGCCAGTGTCCACATGAGAATCTCCAAAGGCTTCGACAACCGTTTGGAATCACATTCGGAACTGGCCATCCACCCCTACGCACGAGTTTCAAGACGGCCTCTTAGGTTGTCAGTTTAACTAACTGACGTGGGACATTACGCCGTATGTCAACGCCCGCTGCTGAAAAGGCATCAAGCCTCCCATTCCCGATGATTAGGGAACCAACGATAGAGCCCTTCGATACCTCATAACCGGTAACAGCTTCAGTCACGTTGTCTCCTTCCTCTGCAGCAATTATGCTGTTCAACTTTGCTATGTAATGACTCCGGCGCCAATCTGCTTTTGCCTAACCCGTTTAATTCACGTTACGCATAAGTGGGTATCAAGCCGAGGTCAGACGATATCTGGTCACGCAGCTCGATTTCGCCCAGGAGATCAAGGGCATGCCAAGCCATCGAATTTACGCTCGCAAGAATCGGGCACCCTAAAGTACGGCCTAACCGAGCAAGGTCGGACCTTTGAATGGAAAAAGCAGCACATGAAACGAACAATGCGTCAACTGGACCTTCCGCAGCTAGTGCCATAAGTTCGGTCTTGATGCGGTCGATCGGTACGCGCCCAACGTCATCGTCAGTGATGAGGTTCATCGGCGCTGCTAACGAATGACTGGCAGCTACCTTGACTCCATGAGTTGCGAAGTACGGGGTAAACGCATTGTGCAGCGTGGGACCATATGGGGTCAACAGCGCAATTCGCTTAATGCCGAATCGTTGCATCAGTGCAACTGAGGCTATTGCTGGTGACGTATAGCTCAGGCCCGGGCGAGCTGACTCGAGTTGCCTCAGGAGCGTTTCATTTCCGAGTGCAATTGTACCGGAAGTGCATGCAAACGCGATCAAATCGATCAAGTTCCCGGGCGGCAAAGTATGCAAAAGAACTTTCCAGTCAGGCACGGGGATGAATCCTCCAGCTGCATGGTCCGCTTCATCATAGGAAGTTCGTGTCGTGAACACCCGGACGGGCATTCCCGACATCTCTGCTTTGAAGGCGTCCTCTCCCACCGGATCTGTGGAGAGAGTTATCAAGCCTATGCCTTTCATCTCACGTTCCTTTCCTAGCTTCTAACACATGGATATGGACAACCAAGTCAGCGTTATCGGCACCCTGGATATTGGCTCGCGTCGCTGTCAAAACATTGGTATGTTTTGGTGACGCGTACGTCCCATTCCGTAGCGCCGTTCTAGGTAGTCAAGTGCCATAACGGAGGGGACGCTGACCGCGAGGAAAAACATACCCACCATGCTAATCGGCTCCAGATATCTATAATTGGTATTGGCTAGAATGCGCGCCTCGCCCATTAGCTCGATCACCGTGACCATAGAGAGCAGGGGGGTCTCCTTGAACATCGCTACGACGTAATTTCCGAGTGCGGGCAACATCGGCGGGACTGCCTGCGGGATAATTATGTGCCTCCAAGTCTGCACAGCTGTCAGGTTAAGAGCGGTTGATGCTTCCCAAAGGCTACGATCCACATTGTCGATCCCTGCACGGAAAACTTCGGATGTGTAGCTTGAATAATGAATACTAAGGGTAATAATTCCTGCAGCCAACGGGCTCATGTAAATGCCAAAGTCGGGCAGCACATAGAAGGTAAAATAGAGCTGTACCAACAGCGGCGTGCCGCGCACGAAACTAACGCAGAATCTAATTAATGACCCCCCAGCTCGCCCCGCAGAACGCCGCGCAATAGCAATTGCAAGACCAATTACCATCGCGAGAGCGGAACCCGCGATACTTGCAAACACTGTTATTTTCACTCCTTCGAAAAGCTGCGGCAAGATCTTCAAGGCATATGACCAATCCCATTCCATGTCAGACCCTCGCGCTTGAAGTAGGCTTGAAGCGGCGCTCCGCTGAACTTATGAGCGTCGACAAGATCATTGCCAGAGCGAAGTAGATGATCAATATTGTGATGAATGGAACGGTCGCGTCACCTGTCTGGGTCCGCACGGTCTGGGCACGAAATGTGATGTCCGAAAGCGAGATCAACGACACGATCGAGGTCGACTTGAGCAGCTCAACAGCGCTGTTTGAAAATGGAGGGATCATCAACGGCAAAGCTTGAGGCAAGAATACGTACCGAAGGCGCTGCCAGCGCCCGAGGTTTAGTGCGATGCAAGCCTCGTACTGCTCTCGCGGCAGGGCTAGCATGCCACCGCGGACGATTTCGGACATGTAGGCACCGGAGTTAAGACCAAGAATTAGCACGCCTGCTTGGAACGGTGTCAAAGAAACACCAACAAGCGGTAGAACGAAATAGGCCCAAAACAGCTGCACAATCATCGAGGTGCCTCGGAAGAACTCCATAAACAGCCTCGCCGGGATGCGTAGGCAAGCGGCCTTGGATAAACGCGCAAATCCCACCGCAAAAGCGACAACGGTAGCCAACAGACTACCCAGCAGCGTGAGCTTGATAGTCAACACAACTCCAGCCAAGATGACCGGGAGGAACTCAATCGAAAAAGACATTTAAAGGCTTAGCCCGGCGGCGACAATTTTGCGCAAGAACTGCTTGGTTCGTTCCTGCTGCGGATTGGAGAAGATTTCCCTTGGTGGCCCCTCTTCTATGATGCACCCTCCGTCCAAGAAGAGGACGCGGTCAGCAAAATCGCGGGCGAAACTCATCTCATGAGTAACGAGTAGCATAGTCATGTCTGTCTCTTCTCCGAGCTTGCGCATGACATTGAGGACTTCTTCAACGAGTTCCGGATCAAGCGCGGAGGTAACCTCGTCGAACAACATGATTGTGGGTTTCAGCGCGAGTGCGCGCGCTATCGCCACGCGTTGTTTCTGGCCGCCGGATAACTCGGAGGGCAACGCCTTCGCTTTGTGAGCCATTCCGACCTTTTCAAGAAACTCCATTGCCAAGGACGTGGCCACTTTTTCGGAGAGATCTTGGGTGAGGATCGGGGCGAGCGTGACGTTCCGAAGAACCGTCATGTGCGGAAAAAGATTGAACTGCTGAAAAACCATCCCGATGTGCTTGCGCATCTCATGTAGCTGAGCCTCACGCTGACGGCGGCTCAGGCTCGCCATGGCAGGGCGCCAAAGCGGAGAGCCGTTGATTGAAACGCTGCCACCTTGAATTTTTTCGAGGGTCATCAGGATGCGAAGAATCGTGGTCTTGCCCGAACCGGACCCGCCAATCAACGCCAACTTCTCTCCTGGAGACACGCTCAGGTTGAGACCACTTAGAACGGTATGGGTGCCGTAATCCTTTCGTACGTCGCTGAACTGAATCATTGGGGCGGGCATATGAGGGCTCCTGAAAACGTAGCTTCGCGCCACGTACGAACTTCGTTTCATTCGGGTCGATCACTTCCTGCAAAGTTGCGCTGTAGTGATTTTCTCGACGTCCCGAGCGCTTTCTTCCAGGCCATACTTCTTCATTAGATCCATGTACCTGCCGTTGGCCGTGATCTTTCGAAGCCCTTCGTGGTAGGCATCGCGCAATGCCGCTCTATTCCTGTCGAAGCCAGCGGCAGCGCCGGACTTCGTGTTCTCGATGCGCACAAATTCAAGCTCTGGACGTTCCGCTCTTTTGTAGAGTGCCGCTGTTGAATTGGCATCATTAGCAAAAAGGTCGATTGGCTCGTCCGGAGCAGCTTGAGACCAATCGTCCGCCAGGGAACACGATGACATTCTCGACCTTAACGTCGGCTTCGAGCGCGAACTTCTGTTCAGAACACCCGCCGCACACACCGATTCTCAGATCCAGATCAGCATCTTTGTATGTCTTCACATTGCCAGAAAGAGTGGGCAGTGACGGTGAACGCCTCGCCATTACACGAGACGGGCTCGGAAAAAGGATGGCGTCACAACGCTCAGGCCTAACGAAAAGAGCGCCCGACGATGTTAACGTCGCCCGGTTCGACTTAAGTGCGGGAATCATCGCTCCTTACTCCATAACCTAGCCGGAAAAGTTTGCTGCGCCAACCGCTCCAAGAATGGCCGCGTCCATCTCGGTGCCCCATCCGCCGGGCGTTCCGTCAGGGTTGATTTGGATATATGGCGGCTCGTTGGCGATCGCGATAGTCGCGCGGTTGGACTTCGCTCCGTCCCGACGGCTTCTGCAGTCGCCGCGGGAAAAAGAACCATAACGGCCAGCGCTGCTATTTCCAGATTTGGCTGCTGTCGAGAATTGCCGAAACCGGCCTTCAGTAAAATTGTAAGTGTTAATAGACCAGTCGCGGTTGTCGATGTAGCTGCTCATCAGGGTTCCCCTTGCTAGCGCGCTGCGTCCGATGCTCAGCTGGATTCATACCCCTTTTCATGCGCTCAGATTATTGCAATTATCCTAGGCACGTGCAGGAATAATGCAAATTATGCAAAATGCCGCAGGAAACCTTCACATCCGCACCCGGGGTATGCAGATGCGGGTAAGTGGAAAACGTCCCCCTTTGAGATTCAGGTGCGGCAGGGTTAAAACCTGCGCACGAATACCAATATCCTTTAGCGCTCGCCCGGGGGTGATCGGGATCAGCCATTTGTACTCTGGGCCGATGGCTTTGTGTGTCGGTCAACCCACGCCTGAGTTGCAGTTTGCTGCTCATTTCGCAGCCTCCGAGGCAGAGGCGTCGGATTGGCCTTTGTAAAAGCACGGCTGCAGCGCAACTTTTCGCGCATCGTGACGGCGCGTCTTTGCTTTTCTGACCTGCAGGTCTCGACGCAGAGGAAGCCCGATCAGATTGCCTTAACATAACCAATCGATAATCGAATTGAAAATCGCGTCCCATTCCTTCTATTTGACTCCATATCTTCCTTCAACGCGATTATTGCCCGTTCGAATCCTGCGATGCAGCCTGCAATTTGCAGTATTCCTGCGACGGTTGGTGTGTTTACGCTGTCAGTGAGGGCCGGTTGTACCATACATTTACACGATGGAAATTCGAGGCTTAAGCGCTTGGGCAACGCGATCATCTCGCGTTCCGACTTTCAATGCACGAAATCCTCGCCCCTACGATACCAAACCCAACGACGCCGGCTCGGCAGTATCGCAGCATTAAAAGGAATCAAAATGAACATGGACATTGAGGATATCAGCGAAAAGGACCGGAACGCCGTCATGCATCCTTTCACGCAGCTCAAGGACTTCGCCACAGGTAAACTTGGCGACCCCACGATCGTCGAGACCGGGAAGGGGATCTGCATCCAGGACGCGCATGGCAACCAACTGATTGATGGCTTTGCGGGCCTGTACTGCGTCAACGTCGGCTATGGCCGCACCGAAGTCGCCGAGGCGATCTCGCGCCAAGCGTTTCGTCTGGCCTATTACCATTCCTACGCGGCGCACACCACCGATGAGCTCGCAATCTTGTCCGATCGCCTAGTCAAGATGGCACCGGGAAAGATGAGCAAGGTCTTTTACGGCATGTCCGGTTCGGATGCCAACGAGACACAGGCTAAGCTCGTTTGGTACTACAACAACCTGCGCGGAAAGCCGAACAAGAAGAAGATCATCTCGCGTGAGCGCGGCTACCACGGATGCAGCGTTGTGTCCGGTTCGATGACCGGCATGAGCTTTTATCACGAGCATATGGACCTGCCGCTCCCGCAGATTGCTCATACCGGTGTTCCACATCATTACTGGGGCGCAAACCCGGGCGAGACCGAGCGTGCATTTTCGCTACGGCGGGCTGACGAACTTGACCAGTTGATCGAACGCTTGGGCTCGAACAATGTCGGCGCCTTCATTGCGGAACCCGTGCTAGGTACAGGCGGCATTATCCCTCCGCCAGAAGGTTACTGGGAGGCCATCCAATCTGTCCTCAAGGAACATGACGTCCTGTTGATCGCTGATGAGGTCATTACCGGTTTTGGCCGCACGGGTTCCATGTTCGGCTCGCAGCACTATGGCATCGAGCCAGACCTCATCACGATCGCGAAGGGTCTGACCTCCGCCTACTTCCCCCTCTCTGCGGCCATTGTCGGTGAGAAGGTCTACAGAGTCTTGGAGGACGGCGCTGACAAGGTCGGCGCATTTTCGCACGGCTACACTTACTCGGGTCATCCGATCGGAGCAGCTGCAGCGAATGCGGTTCTCGACATTGTCGAAAAGGAAGATCTCCCTGGTAACGCTCGTGACGTCGGTGCCTTTTTCCAGGCTCAGCTCAGGGAGAAGTTTGAACAGCTGCCGATCGTCGGTGAGGTGCGTGGGGTGGGCCTGATGGGTGCCATCGAATTTGTCGCCGATCGCGAGAACAAGAAGCGTTTCGATCCTGCGCTCAAGGTTGGCGCACGCATCTCGAAGGCTGCTCGCGATCGCGGTCTCATCGCGCGCGCCATGCCACATGGCGATATTCTTGGCTTTGCTCCACCGCTGATCATTTCCAAGGCAGAAGTCGAAGAGATCATCTCGATCGCCGAAAAGGCCGTGCGCTCCGTCATGGACGAACTCGTTCACGACGGCGAGAAGATCTGATCGAGTGTCGGCGCTCTCTCTGTCAGGAGAGCGGCCGAGATCAATGAATAGTGTTCACACTCTACCGCTTACGAAGGGCGATAGAGTGCGCAAGCAAATGGAAATCGTTTCTGAAATAGCACGAACGGACGCGGTCGAAGCGATGGGTCCGCCGCAGGGCGCCTATGATCGCCACCTCGGCGTCGAAACATGAAAGAGGAAGCTGTCGAATGCCCGCCGCCAAACTTGACCTAGAAAAGGAAGTAGAAGTTGTCTCCGTGTTCAGCCCCTATGATGGGTCTCTAATCGGCTCCGTCGACGTGACCCCTGCAAGTGAAATCAATGAGCTCCTTGCTCGCGCCCGATTCGGAGCAGTACTCTCCCGGAACCTACCGCGGCACAAGCGTTCGAGCGTTCTCGAAGGGGCGGCTAAACTCATTGAGAGCCGGCGCGATGCATTCGCCAAAGTGATCGTGCTTGAGGCGGGGAAAACGATTGTTCAGGCGCGAAAGGAAGTGTCTCGATGCGTCAATACGCTGAAGCTATCGGCTGACGAGGCAAGGCGTAACGCTGGTGAGATCGTGCCTTTCGATGCGTATGCGGGATCACAACTACGCCAAGGTTGGTTCACACGTGAGCCGCTGGGAATTATCACCGCGATTACTCCGTACAACGACCCTCTGAACCTCGTAGCTCACAAGCTCGGTCCCGCCGTCGCCGGCGGTAATTCCGTGCTGCTGAAACCGTCGAAGTTGACGCCCTTTTCCGCGATTAACCTCGTCGAAGTCCTTCTGGAAGCGGGCCTCCCTCAAGAGGTCATTACTGTTGTTCACGGTGACAGGGAATTGGTCTCAGCGTTGGTTTCGGCTCGTGATGTGCGCATGGTGACATTCACCGGCGGCTTTGCGACTGGCGAGGCCATTAGCCGCTCTGCTGGCCTTAAGAAGCTGGCGATGGAACTCGGAGGCAACGCACCGGTCATCGTGATGAATGACTGCGACTTTGACAAAGCGGTTGAAGCCTGCGTTTCGGGCGCATTCTGGGCTGCAGGACAGAATTGTATCGGAGCCCAGCGGATTCTGGTCCAGAAGGGGATATACCAGCGTTTTCGCGATGCTTTCGTTGAAGCCACCGAGAAGCTTAACGCCGGGGATCCTTCCCGGGAAGAGACGGACGTCGGTCCGATGATTTCTCAACAAGTCGCAGAACGAACCGAAGCAGCGGTCGATGAAGCCCTCGCTGCCGGCGCCATATTACTGTGTGGCCACCGGCGCGAAGGGTCTCTTTATCGCCCGACGGTGCTCGAAGGTACTCCCACGACCTGCCGCGTGTGGCACGAGGAGGTATTCGCCCCTGTGGTTATGCTGGCACCTTTCTCCAGCCTCGATGCAGCGATCGAACTGGCAAATGGTCCAGAGTACAGCCTACACGCCGGCATTTTTACCAACAGTCTGGCTGTCGCACTAGAGGCGGCAAACAAGATTGAGGCTGGCGGCGTGATGATCAACGACTCCTCGGATTACCGTTTTGATGCAATGCCCTTCGGTGGGTTTAAATACGGCAGCATGGGCAGGGAAGGAGTGCGATTTGCGTACGAGGAGATGACCCAGCCAAAGGTCATTTGCCTTAATCGAGGTTGAACTCTTCGAAGATGGCGAGAGTCAACGGTCTGATGGCGCGTTGGACGCTAGCGGTTACGCCGTCTGCAAATCTGGAGCTATGACGGTGGTCGATCTGCGTTTGAGCTTTGACTCGCTCAGAAGAGTCGGGGCTGGGGACATGCCAGTAAGCGTCAGTTTATGCGCGACAATCACGACAAATACGGAGGCTTTCATGACCTTGAACCTGAGACAAAACGATCTGTGCGTGGTAAGGGCTTGTTTTGTGGCGCCGAACTCGTGGCGGATCGCATGACCAAGGAGCCACTCGACGAAAAGCGCGTCCATGCGGTCGTCGCCGAATGCCTCAGCCAAGGGGTCATTATCGGCGCCACAAATCGCTCGCTGCACGGTGGGCTCAACAATACGCTGTGCCTTTCCCCCGCTATCATCGCTACCTCTGCCGACATCGACCGTATCACCAATGCGATCGACAATGCTTTGACGAAGGTTTGCGCCTAAGAAGATGGAGTAGATCAACAGGCGACCTTTTTGAGGCGAGTCGGCTGACCGCTTTCACCAACTCCCGATGCGGCAAAAAACCGGCACAGCAGCAATCAAGCCAGATGCTCAGTAAAACGCCCAATTCCTGCAATCTCGCGCCAAAACCGCACAGAATGACGAGTTCGGCATGCTATTCTCGCATAAGCATAGGGTAACGAAGAATATTCGACTCGCGACTGCATCCGCGGCGGATGCAAAGCTTAAGGCGATGATCTTTTACGTGCCTCCGCGTGGCAAGGGCTTTCTGATATTGATGACAGGTTGGTCGGGTGCAGGCATGTATTCGGCCTTTGAGTGCGGCCTGTTCATGCCGCTGGCCTTGATGAAGTCCGCGGATCGGATCCCAGACAGGTCAACGCGCTTTTTGAGCGGCACCCACTGAGCGGGTTTTTCCGATCCCGGTTCGACCGTCCGTCATCACACCATCAGCACCTCACCAACCTCTGTGCTTCCTCTGCGACTACGTCACTACGCCGGTGAATCCGCGAAGCGCTTGCCCGTAGTCATCAGCGCCCAGACGATCCGGGCCATTTGTTTGCCAAGGCCACCGCAACGACGTTGTACGGCTTTTTCGCCAGAAGCTCGGCAGCCCAGCGAGTGGGTGCCGCTTTGCCCTTACGACAGAAGCGAAGCACGGCATGGGCTCCCACAACAAGAAGGCGACGGATGTAGGGATCGCCTTGCTTGCTGATCCGCCCGAGCCGATCCTTTCCTCCGGATGAGTTCTGTCGCGGCACCAGGCCAAGCCAAGCCGCGAGTTGCCGGCCGGATTTGAACAGGGAAGCATCTGTCACGGTCGCAACGATTGCGCTGGCGGTGATCGGACCGATGCCGGGGATCGTTTCGAGGCGACGGCTCAACTCGTGCGAACGATGCCAGATGTGAATCTGTCGGTCCAGCTCACAGACCTTCTCGTGCACCTCACGCAATTGCTGTACCAAAAGAAAGAGGGCCGATCGGGCAAGCGGGGGAATGAGGTCGTGCCCCTCGTCCTCAACCAACGCGACGAGCATGCTCAGCCCTGTAGCACCCTGACGAGTGATGATGCCCAACTCCGCCAAGTGGCCGCGCAAGGCGTTCACCAGCATTGTCCGCTGCCGGATCAAAAGCTCGCGGACGCGATGCAGCATCAACACGCTCTGCTGCTCCTCGCTCTTTGTCGGAACAAAGCGCATCGTCGGTCGCGTGACCGCCTCGCAGATTGCCTCGGCATCCGAAGCATCATTCTTCTGCCGCTTCACGTATGGCTTGACGTATGACGCAGGCATCAGGCGAACCTCATGCCCCAGAGCCGTGAGGACACGAGCCCAGTGATGGCTCGTTGCGCAGGCTTCGATGCCGATCAAGCACGCCGGCAAGGATGTAAAGAATGCGACTACATCCTCGCGACGCAACTTCCGGCGGACAACCACTGCGCCCTGCGCGTCAACGCCGTGCACCTGAAACACGTGCTTGGCGACATCCAGATGGTGCTAACCTTCTCCATGGACGGCTCTCCCTCATGTGACTTTCGACAGCCACACTTTGGCACATTGCGATGCCGGGAGCGGAGGCCGTCCACCTCATCAGGTCAGCAATTCCGGCGTCTTTTCCACCCACCGCCGACAACGCGCAAAACCCGGCACCCATATCGGCCCCTTGGTCGACGACCTTCAGCTGAACACGGACAGCGACTGCTAGGCGGTAGACTGCCAGCGCCGAGCGCTCATCATGTAAGTCCCAAACGCTATCTTTCCCAATGTGTAATAAAAAATTATCACAGATTGGTTTTGCACTCTATATTCGTGGTGACGTTCCTCCAAGGCCTCGTCAATGCTGTCCTACCTTTTTTCCGGACGTACCGAGCAAAACAGCCCCTCAGCTCCGCGCCATGGTCAGCTCGGGGCCAACCTCGTTGAAGAAGGCTTGAGCAACATTTGTGAAACGCCGCAGGAATAGGGGCTTCGCGGCTCCATACCGATCAGCAACCATTAAACGTGGCACTGGAACGTCATCGGAAATGGGTTTGCGAATTACTTCGTCGCTGTCGGGGCTCCCTCTGCCAATTGGTTTCATGTTCAATATCGAAAATCCAAATCCGCAGACCACGGCCGCACGCACTGTCTCATAGCTGCGGGTGCGAAAGGCAATCCTCGGTCTCGGGCCTGCAGCATCGAATAACGCGAGTAGCCATGCGGATGATTGTGGAAGGTCAAGCAATATAAATGGCCTCTGCGCAAGTTCTGAGAGGCACACTACCGAACGCTGCGCGAGCGGATCGTCGGCACGAATCAGGGCATGCGCGGGGACCTTAGCTAGAATTGTAGCGTCGTCCGGCAAGCGCGGACCAATATCGTATGTCACGATCGCGTCGACGACGTTTGCCTCCAGCCAATCAACAAGTTGAGGTTGTTCGCCCTCGTGGAGCTCGATCTCAACATCCACACCCTGGGTGAATCGTCGAAGAAGCTCCGGCATGAACAACGCTCCGAACGGTTCGAAGCATCCAATCCGCAAGACAGGCGGCATTCCAACGGTGTGCCGATCCAGGGTCCTATCAAACTCAGCTTCCGCGGCAAGGAGCCGCCGTGCAGACGCGACGAAGTGATCCCCCGCAGGTGTGAGCTCAACACCGCGGGATGGGCGCCGGTCAAAAAGACGGGCGCCAGCCTCCGCCTCTGCCTGCGAAAGAGCGGCAAGTATGGAGGAGTGGGCGATTCGGCACTGCCGGGCGGCGGCGGCGATCGAGCCGGTATCGGCAACAGTGGCTATGTAGCGCACTTGGCGGAGCGAGAGGTTCATCAGTGCATTCTATGTATGGCCTTGTGCCATATTATGCATTTTATAGTCTTTTTGCTTTGGAGCATAGTGTCAAAAAAATGACAAGGGATTTCGCACGGTGAGCATTCAAGACGTTGTTATTCTGGATGGTTCCGAGCTTTGTGCCGCAGAATTTGGGGTTACACGCAATCCGTGGGACCGAAGTCGCACTCCCGGAGGGTCTTCGGGAGGTGCGGCTGCAGCGGCTGCCAGCGGTGAGGGCGTTCTGCACCTGGGGGACCGATGGCGGCGGGTCAATACGCATTCCGGCCTCTTTCACTGGCATCGTCGGGCATAAGCCGACCTATGGCCGGGTTCCCGCTTATCCCCCAAGTTCATTCGGTACCGTGGCCCACATTGGGCCGATGGCGCGCACCGTTGCCGATGTCGCCGCGATGCTAAATGCCATGTCCGGTCATGATCCCAAGGACTGGACCCAGCCCACGCAAGCCTTTCCGAATGTTTCCCTCCAAGAGATCAATTGGTCTGGCAAGCGAATTGGGTACTGGAGCACGCCATGCGTGGGTGGGGTGCACCCAGAAGTCGCCGCCGCAGTTGACGGTGTCATGAATAATCTGGAGAACGCAGACGCAGTAGTTACCGAGATAATGCTTCGGACAGGAAAGTCTATTAGAGACGTTCTATTTGTTCTGGTTTGTTGGCGCGGCCAACAGATTGTCCACAATCGATCCTCAAAATCATTCATTGCTTGATCCCGGCTTCACTAATGCCGCGCGTCTCGGCGAGAAGTTCACCGCGGTTGAGCGCATGCAGGCTGAACTGCGAAGAGCTGGGTTCGGCGCAAAGATGGATGCGCTTCTTGATGACTTTGACTACATTATGTCACCCGCCGTTCCCATAGCCGCCTTTGTGGCTGGCAGTGACGTTCCTGCTGGAAGTGAAGTTGAAAACTCATTTGAATGGTCTTCCTTCAGTTTTCCGATCAATCTGAGCCAACAACCAGCTTGTTCGGTTCCTTGTGGATTAACATCAGAGAATCTTCCCATCGCTTACAAATTATTGGGGCGCGCGGGGACGATGAGGGCGTGCTGAGTGCAGCCCTCGCCTACGAACGGCTTTACACGGATCGCTTTCTCTCGCGGAGAGGAACTTGGCCCAGAATTATTGGAGGAACTGCCATGCCTTGATGAAGGCGGCCCGTTGGGGCACGTGTCGGCGTGCTCGATCAGATGCGACTGTTCGATATCCTGTCGTATCTCGCAAGGTTTGGGCCTTAATGCGTGGCAAGTTCAAATCACCCGCTATCTCGTCGCGCGGCCCGTGTTCCCCCAGGAGGTCAAGTGCGTGCCAAGCCATGGAGTTCACGCTGGCCAGAACTGGAAATCCCAAGGCTCGACTAATTTGGGCAAGGTTCGGTCGGCGTATGGAGAAAGCTGCACAAGATACAAACAACGCATCGACAGAATCTGTGACCTCCAGTAGCGTCCCAAGTTCGGCCTCAATACGATCCTTGGAAACGCAGGAGATGTCATCGTCAGTGGGATCATGTCCCAGGGAGTGGTGTAGCTGACGGCTTGGTCGCCGCGCTCTCCGGCATGGGCCGGACTGATCAGCGCGCCACTGCCGGCAGGCT
>NZ_JAMYSA010000115.1:0-18145 GCF_040321735.1 Mesorhizobium sp. M0293 | reverse complement strand
GGCGAAGATCCCAAGCTCTCCCGCGGTTGTAACCTCAGGTGGTACGGGCGACTTCGCCAAGCCAAGGTCCGGGCGGCCGCCCGGATCTTGGCTCAATCGCTCTAATCCCACGAAATCTCTCTCGTGTAGATACAAGGTGGCGCTGCGAAGCAGCGACGGAGTGGGGGAACCACCCGGCAACGGCCGCCAACGGATATTGAAAGGGGACCAAGGCGCAAGAACCTTCCTGTGCCGCGCCAACGGTCGACCCCCACTCCGTCGCGCTGCGCTCGACACCTCTCCCCCGATCGACGGGGTAGAGGAAGGGCGCCAAGCCGTCCCTGGGGCGAGGAACCTGGAAAGCCTCACATCGCGGTAAAGCCGTTGTCGACGAACAGATGCGTGCCGTTGACGAAGCTCGACTCGTCGCTGGCCAGGTAAAGCGCCGCCCTCGCCACCTCTTCCGGCTCGCCGATGCGGCCCTGCTGCGCGGCAAGTGCGGCGTCGGAGACGTCGATGCCGAGCCTGCCGAGATCGGCGACCTCGCGCAGGCCGTGCGGCGTGCGGATGAAGCCGGGGCAGACCGGGTTGCAGCGGATGTTGCGGTCGCGGAATTCGACGGCGATGGCGCGCGCGAACATGTGGCAGGCGCACTTGGTGGTGTCGTAGAGCACTTCGTTCGGCGTCGCCGCCACCGCCGAGATCGACGAGGTGCAGACGATCGAGCCGCCGCCGGCCGCGATCATGCCGGGCAGCACCGCGCGCGTCATCAGGAACATCGAGCGCACATTGACCGCATGCAGCCAGTCCCATTCCTGGACCGTCGTCTCCAGGAAGGGTTTGATAACGATGGTGCCGGCGTGGTTGAACAGCACGGTGACAGGCCCGAGTTTTTCCGTCGCGCCCTTCACGGCCGCCTCGACCTGGGCTTCGTCGGAGACGTCGGCGACAAAATGCTCGGTGACGTGGCCGCGCGCGCGTATCGCTGCTGCAGTGGCCGCAGCCGCCTCGCCGTTACGGTCGATGATCGCCACCTTGGCGCCTTCGGCGGCAAACAGTTCCGAGGCCGCCCCGCCCATGCCTGTCGCGCCACCCGAGATGATGGCGACCTTACCGGCCAGTCTTGCGCCCATTTCCTTGCTCCCTATTTGACGATTTCGCTTTGCTGGTTGGGCGATGCTACCGCGCCCCACCGGGCGGCCAATCCACGAATTGGGTGCAGCGCGGACAAGGCTATAGGGTACATTCAGGTGCGGAGGCGAAACGGACATGTCATGTCGATCGGTCGCCGGGACGGGCTCTCTCAGCAAGTAGCTACCAATTTACAGGCGCTCGGGGGAAAATTATTCTGCCTAAGGCCAGAAAATAGCAATCGACAAAGTCTACAAGTTTTATAGATTAACCGGCGAGACGGAGGTCGATATGTCCTATATCCAGAACGCCCAGACGGATCGCAGCGGCCAGAGGATGGCCAATGCCCAGACCTTTCGCCCGGCCTATGCCGGTGCCTTCGCCTATGTTGTCTTTGCCCTTGCGTTCGTGTTCACCGGGGCCGTTGTTCTGGGTCTTATCCCCTAAGGGTCGTCAGATCGACCGGGGTTAGCTGCCCCACCGCTTTCAGGCTATCGGAGTTGAATGAACCGAATCCTCGGTGCGCTTGCGCGCGCCTGACACAATGGAGGAGATGGCAATGCCGATCGAGTTCACGCATGTTCCCGGCAAGACCGAGGACGCCGCAGTTCCCTTTTTCTACGACTTTGCCGAGACCGCGACCAAGCTCGGGCTGATCGAGGATGGCGGCTTCCGCAAGATCGTAATCGACGACTCGGCCGGGCTGCTGACCAACATGGATCTTGCTGCCCAGGTGCTCGACCGCACCTCGTCGCTGGAAGTCGTGCTCACGCATTGGGCGGGCGTGGTTGAACCGACCGTGGCGGCCCGCCAGCTGGCGTCGATCGACAGGAAAAGCGGCGGACGGCTGGCGCTGCGGATGATCAGCGAGCCGCTGAGCGACGCCGATGCCGAAACACGGCCGGTCGGGCATGCCGTCATCTGGCAGCGCATCGACGAATATCTGGTGCTGCTCAAGCGGCTGTGGTCGAATGATCGGCCCTTCGACCATGAAGGCGCGTTCTACAGCATCAAGGGCGGCTACGTGCCGCGCAAGGGTCCGCACGGCGCCGATCTGATCATCCGTATGGGCGGGCAATCCGGAACGGCGCTCAAGGTGGCCGGCCGGCATGCCGATGTCTTCGAACTGGCGCCGGGCTCCATCGAAGAGGTCCGGCAGCTGATGGAGCGTGTGCGGGGCGCCGCCGCCGAACATGGCCGCGCCGGCAAGCTGCGCTTTGCGCTTCCAGTCAGGATTCACCAAGGCGCCTCCGCTACCGGTCACAAGGCGGTCGACCTTTCCGGGCCACCCGCTCAGGCTGCCCTGTCGCTGCTCGCCTATGCCGCTCTCGGGATCGATGAATTCATGATTGTCGGCGTCGACACGCCGCGCGAGATCGCCACGGCAGGCCGGGAAACGATCGCGCTGCTGCGCAATTCGCTGGCGCGTCGCGAAACCGACGCATTCCAGCCTGGGGCGTACGCGTCTCGCGCGGGACTGGAGACGCGCGCGGCGAGGTGAATTGCGCTGAAAACCCTTCCGTTGCGATCCTTCACACCCTCTGTCTACCGGCCATCTCCCTCCTTGCGGGGAAGATGGCCGGCAGGCCAGAGGGGGTGCTGTCCCGCTGGCGTCCAAAAATCTGCATGCCTGGTGCCCCGGCAATACGGCATCGATTTTAACGCTCTAACTCGCCAAGCCGCGATAGGCCTTTGATAACAGCGCTCGAATCCGCCAGCGTGCCGAAGACGCCGTCCTCGACCGTCACCATGTGCAGCGCGGCTTCGTGGGCCTTCTGGTCGCCGCTGGCGCAGGCATCGGAAATCGTCAGGCATTGAAAATTCCGGTCGCATGCCTCGCGCAGCGTGGTGTGGACGCAGACATCCGTGGTGCATCCGGAAAACATCAGATGCGTGATGCCTTGCGCGCGAAGCACAAGCTCGAAATCCGTATAGGTGAAGGCGCTGTTGCAGGTCTTGTCGACGATAATGTCCTGCGGCGCCACGTCGATCTCGGGGACGATCTGGAACCCCGGGCCCGAGCGCAGCAGGATTTCGGTGCCTTCGAGCCCGGCGCGCTTGCGGCGCCATTTCTCGTAGGGCGTCATGTCGGCCATGTCAGCCCGATAGCCCTGCCGCGTGTGGATGATCCTGACGCCGGCCTTGCGGGCGGCCGCTATCAGCCGGCTTACGGCGGGCAGGATCGCCCTGAGCGGCGACGGGTCATATCCCTGCCTGGCGAAGTAGCCCGTCGTCGACAGAAAATCCTGCTGCAGGTCGATGACGATCAGCGCGGTGTTTTCGGCAACCAGCCTGCCGTCATAGGGGAAGTCGAAGGGCGTTGCCTTGATCATGCGGGCTCTCCTCGGCGATTGCGGGGTCCATCCTGACCGGCGAAGCAGCAGTCGTCCACCGGGGGCAGTTGTCCCAACGCGAAGAGGCAGACGCCGGGCGTCGTGCAGCCGCTGATAGGGACTGCCGGCGCGGACCAGTTCGCTATGCAAACTCGGTTCGACAACGACGCGGTCGTCACCGTCGTCTGGGCTAGGACCTGTTTTGCGGCAGGTCACGACGATTTGTTGATCGTTGCAGTCATCTTTAATGTTGACTAGTAAGATCATGTTTCCTAGTCAACCGGCATCGGCTTGCCGAAAGCCGGAATCTGGAAATGCGGGCCGCCGCACTGGAGAAAGCCATGACCGTGGCTGGAATTGACGCCCAGACTGCCTTCCACATCGACGCAGTGCGCTTTGCAGTCGGCGAGCGGACGCTGCTCGGGCCGGTCTCGCTCGAACTGGAGCGTTCGCGCGTCTACGGGTTGATCGGCCACAATGGGTCGGGCAAGTCGACGCTGATCAAGCTCATGGCGCGCCAGCAGCCGGCAAGCTCGGGCGCCATCACTTTCTCCAGGCGTCCGCTGCCGCAATGGGGGGCGCGAGAACTCGCCCGTGCGCTTGCCTATCTGCCGCAGACGACACCGGCGGCGACCGGCCTCACCGTGCGCGAACTGGCGACGCTCGGGCGCTATCCCTGGCATGGCGCGCTTGGCCGTTTTCGCGCCGAGGACAGGCAGCATGTCGACGAGGCGCTGGCCCTGACCGACATGGAAGGTTTCGCACATCGGCTGGTGGACGAACTGTCCGGCGGCGAACGCCAGCGCGCCTGGCTCGCCATGTTGGTGGCGCAGAATGCCGGCGTCATGCTGCTCGACGAGCCGATCTCGGCACTCGATATCGCCCATCAGGTCGAGGTGCTCGGTCTGGTCAGGGATCTCAGCCGCAAACGCGACCTTTGCGTCGTCGTGGTGCTGCATGATCCCAACATGGCGGCGCGCTACTGCGACGAGCTGATCGCGCTCAAGGATGGCAAGCTGCTGACGCGCGGCACGCCCGGCGAGATCATGCGAAGCGATGTGCTGAAAGGCATTTTCGGCGTGGAGATGGGCGTGTTCGCGCACCCCGTCACCGGCCAGCCCGTCGGTTACGTGCAGTGACGAGATTTGATGCGGCGGTGGGAACCAGAGCATGATCCCGAAAAGTGGATACCGGTTTTCGGAAAAGATCATGCTCCAACACTGAGATAGAAAGCGGCTGGCCGCTGTGAGAACAAGGAAGACGCTAATGTCTAGAACTGGTTTTTTGGCGGCGTTGGTCGCATCCGTCATCCTGACGGTCGGTAGCGCGACCGCCCAGGAGCAACCGGCCGGAGCTGCCCCCACGATCGACGCACCTGCCGCGCCCGCTGCTCCCGCCGCACCGGCAGTCGTCCCGCCGGCCACGATGGCGCCCGCGCAGCCAGCCAACCCGCCGAACACGACCGTGCGGGCCGAGGCCGCGCCTTCGACGGCGATGGAACTGACCCTGCCGCACGATCTGTCGCCATGGGGCATGTTCATGGCGGCCGACATCATCGTCAAGGCGGTGATGGTCGGGCTGGCCTTTGCCTCCCTCGTCACCTGGACGATATGGCTGGCCAAATCGCTGGAGATCCTTGGCGGCAAGCTGCGCATCCGCCGCGCCGTCCGGGCGATCGGCGATGCCTCCACGCTGAAGCAGGCAAGCCGCGCCCTCGACCGCAGCGGCGGCCCCGGCGCGCTTCTGGTGCGGGCGGCCGAGGAGGAGACCGCGCTTTCGGCCGGTGCGCTCGATCACGTCTCGGGCGACGGGCTGAAGGAACGCGTCACGTCGCGCTTGTCGCGCATCGAGGCGGCGGCGTCGCGGCGCATGTCGCGCGGCACCGGCGTGCTGGCGACGATAGGCTCGACGGCACCCTTCGTCGGCCTGTTCGGCACCGTCTGGGGCATCATGAACGCGTTCATCGGTATCTCGCAGGCGCAGACCACCAATCTCGCCGTGGTCGCGCCCGGCATCGCCGAAGCGCTGCTGGCCACGGCGATGGGCCTTGTCGCGGCGATACCGGCCGTCGTCGTCTACAACGTCTTTGCCCGCTCGATAGCCGGCTACCGGCAGATCCTCGCCGATGCCTCGGCGGGCGTCGAACGGCTGGTCAGCCGCGATCTCGACTTCCGCACGGTCGCGCCGGCAACGGCGCTGGCGGCGGAGTAGCGCGATGGGAAGCAGAATCCGACAGACGATGGATGACGATCTCGAGGAAAGCCATGAGATCAACGTCACCCCGTTCATCGATGTCATCCTGGTGCTTTTGATCATCTTCATGGTCGCGGCACCGCTGGCGACGGTGGATGTCAATGTCGATCTGCCGGGCTCGACCGCAACACCCGCGCCGCGGCCCGAAACGCCACTGTTCCTGACGCTGAAGGACGATCTGACGCTGGCGATCGGCAACGATAGCGTGCCGCGCCCGGCTTTCGCCGCGACGCTGGACAGCAGGACAAAAGGCGACAAGCAGACGCGCATCTTCCTGCGCGCCGACAAGGCGGTGGCCTATGGCGACCTGATGGAGGCGATGAACCTTTTGCGCGGCGCCGGCTATCTGAAGATCGCGCTGGTTGGCCTGGAGGCGGCGCCGGTCGCCACTGGTGCGGCGGCGCCATGATGCAAGCGGTCGCCTTGCCCCCGGTCCAGTTGTCGCGCTTCGGCCGGCGCGACCTTGGCTTGTGGGCCGGTGCGGCCGCGCTGGTCCTTGGAGCCCATGTCGCGGTCGCCTATGCGGTGCAGAACTTCACGATGGCCAACGAAGCAGACGGCGGTCCGCCACCGGCCCAGGTGATCGAGATGGCGCCGATGGTGGTGATGCCGGCTGTGACGGAGCAGGTTGCAGCGCTGGACGCGGTGACGCCAGATCAGACCGAGCCGACACCGACGACCGAGCCGACGCCCGAAGAGTTGGAGAAGGCGGAGCCGGTTGTCGAACAGCCGCAAGCCGTCCCGCCCGACGAAGCCGAGCCCACCCAGGCCGAGATGGCTGAACAGGTCGACCAGCCGCCGGAGGAGGTCGTCCCGGATATTGTCGAGGCTGTCACGCCCGAGGTCGTCATTCCCTTGCCGCAGCCGAAACCGGTCGAGGTGGTCAAGGACAAGAAACCGGTCGAGGCCAAGGCGAAAAAGCCTGTCGACAAGCCCAAGCCGCGGCCGAAGAAGGAGAAGGCGGCGCCGCCGAAGACGGCAACCGTCGCCAGCGCCGATGCAAAGCCAGCGGCCAGGACCGCAGCGCCGAAGTCGGCGCAATCGACGTCGCGATCCGGCGACTCCAGCAAATGGGACTCCCGTCTGGGCGCCTGGATCAGGCGGCACACGCGCTATCCCAGTTCGGCCAAGGCCCGAGGCGTGGAAGGCAAGCCGTATGTCGCCTTCACGGTCGACTCGTCCGGCCGGGTCTTGTCCGCCAGGCTCTCTCGTTCCTCCGGGGATGCGGATTTGGACCGCGCGGCACTGGCCGTGCTGCAAGGCGCCACGGTTCCGGCACCACCGCCGGAACTCGGCTCGCGCCAGAGCCGAACAGCGCCATTCGTGTTCAGCCTGCGCAACTAGAGACTAGGGCAAACCCGAATCCATCAATAACTCAGCGATAGGCAAAGAGCCTCGACCTGCTCCAGATAGAAGCGGCATTTCGTGCGCAGGATCCTGAGGTTCGGGTCGTCGTCGCCGTTGATCTCGATGGTTTGCATCATGAAGTCGAAATGGGCGTGGAAGACGTCCACGGCGCCCCAGAGACTGTCGGCCTGGCAGCTGTCGGCAATTGCCGCCGAGACGAGTTGGCGGGCCTCGACCCGCGCGGCGACGGGCGATGGCGGTCGCCTGGCGATCAGGGCGTCAAGCCGGCTGAAAATGCTCTCCCTGGCATCGACGCTTCTGATGTTGGCAATCATGTTCATGGGCAGGTCCCCTGGAGCCGTTCGTGGAAAAGTTGGCGGCTTTCCCAGGAAAGGCGTGAAAACAAATGATTTGGAGCGGGTTCAGCGGTACTGAACCACCTTAGGCTCGAGCGACCGAATGCCGGTTCTGCGGGCTGCACGCGATCAGGGCCGGGAGGGCGGCCGCATCGGAGGGATGGCCCCTGATGATGTTGGCGACCTCGGCATCGGCCTGTTCGAACCAGTAGACCATGTCGGCGCAGTTCAGTTCCGCGGCGGCTTTTCTCAGCAGCGGCAGCAGGTTTTGCAACGCGCACAGTGTCTCCCAGCGGTTTGGCCGGGACATCGAGCCTGCCACCGCGCATGCGGCTGACGACTGCATGCCGCTACGCTCTCCGGGGCTGGGCGCGATTGTCTTTTGCCTGCGCCTTGGGGTGCAGCGGGTTGCCGCTGAGCTGCGCATGCCTGGCCGGCCGGGCGCCGCGAAGAACGTCGAAGGCCTCTGCATAGGCCATGCCCAGCAAATAGGAGATCATGGGAAAACGGCTTGCTTCGGCCATCTGCACGAGCTCATTGGTCATCGACGAAATGTATTGAAGACTATCGATTTCCGACTGACGTAAAGACTGATTTGGCACGTGCTGCTCCTGTCATCTGATGGAACCTAGAGAACGCGTTACTGACCATACTGAGCCGACTAATTGATCGATTGGCCCGCCGAAGACGGGTTCGTTTCCGGGGTCGAGAGGGTCAAGGCATAGATGGGCGCGTCGGTAAGACGATCGAGGCCCAGCAGACGCTTGATCGCCAAATGACTGAGCGCGGCCGTCGGGCATGCCGACAGGCCATGATTGGTCGCCGCCAGCATGATGTTCTGGCCGATATGACCGGCCTCGATCAGCACGACACGATAGGCGTTGGCGTCCTCGTATTTCCACATCGTGCGGTCGAGCTTCGCGCAAAGCAGGACAAGGCACGGCATGGCGTCCGCCCACTCCTGCCCGCCGACCAGTTCCGAGATCTTCGGCAGATGATTTGCGGAAATCCTGCCAAGGTCGTGATCGGCGGCGGAATAGTGATAGACGCCGGGCTCGAGGCCATCGACGCCGAGCGCGACCACATAGGCCTCATAGGGATTTCTCGCGCCGCCCGAAGGGGTCATGCCAAGCGGCAGGGCGCCAACGCAGTTGGCGGTCTCGCCGGTGATGCCGAGCCCCGCGAACAGGCAGTCGGAAAGCTGTTTGGCCGTAATGGTGGGCTGAGCCGCCGTGCGGTTGGTCCGGCGGCGCGCCATCAGAGCGAGAAGTTCATTGTCTTCCAGTGCGTTCGGCAGCTGAATGGCGCCGGCGGAATTCTTGAGCAGGAGGTCCGGCTGCGGCGTGTGGCCGGCGCGTTCGATCTGCCGCTCTTCCGCTTGCTCGACGGTCATGTACTGGCTGTCCTGGACGCAGAAATGCATCAGCGCGGTCGGAAGGCCCCAGTTCCATTGTCCGGAAAACTGTTCCTCCTGTTCGGCGAGCGGCGATCCGGCGGTCACCAGGGCGGAAAAATCGAGCAACTGGGGAACGACAGCCTTCAGCTCGGACTTTGACCACCCATGGGCGCGGGCGATATCCGCCGTCGACGCCCATTTGTCCCACGATGCGAGAAGACCGACCATCTCCGGGCTGCATTCAAACACGCTTCTGGTCAGGAAGTTGCATGCCGTGACCTTGTTTTGCCCGGGGTAGAAAACAAGCGTTTTTGAAGAGCGCATTTTCATGATGCTGAATGCCACCTGCGGAGCCGAGGCGCCGACAAGCGGACCGCTCGCCGGCGCAGAACGACTTCAGCGCTTGTTGTAGTGCATGCCCTGCGAAAAGAAGACGGTCTGCGTACCGGGGGCAATCGTCAGCTTCGGAGCGGTGTTCACTTTCTTGGCCATTTTCGTCCCTTTCTTGACCCCATTGGGATCCGTTGAAAGACCCCCCAAAATCAGGATCCGCGGCAAGAAAGTAAGGTCGAAAGAGTTAATGGTTTGTTAAAATCGCAGTAAAGCCGCGCGCTAAAGGCGAGAGATCGAATTATCTTTCCTGGCACTAAAGTGTAAAATATCGATTTTATTCAGATACAGAGTAGACAATCGTTGGCATACGCTTTTTCGGTGTATGCTTATTCTCATTTAGCGTAAGCCACGGCGATCGAAGGGATCAGCCCAGCCCGTCCCGGGTAAGATTGACAACCAGTTGGTCGACGCTCGGATCGTCGAGCCTGATGACATGTGCCATGCTGATGGCATCCCTTGGGCGGATGTTGGCAATGTCGCGCCGCATGATGACTGACACGAATGCCGGCCCGGCCTCCGTCAGAAGCATGGCCTTGCCTGTCAGTACCGGTTCGGAGATGGGAGCCCATTGCACGGAGATCAGCGACGGCTCGCCGGTCTGGCGGCGATTGATGCCGCTGAAATAGATCCAGTTCAGGCGCGAGATCGCCACCCCATAGTGGTTGCCGCGCGCCCGCGCCCATGTCGATCCCCGCCGTTCCGACCATCCGGTGACCCTTCTGAAGGTGACCAGCTCAGCTTCGCGCCGCACGAAGGTTACCGAGCGCATCAAGAGGTCGGGCCGGGCCGGGATCGAAAAATAGGTGAAATAGGTGCCCCCCGCGATCGATGGGCTGGGCGGGCGAATCATCTGGTTGAACAAGCTCTCGGACACTGGCGGCAGTCCGCGCACCCTGGGTTCGGGGACAGCGGGATCCCGGTACAGTTCGGCCTCGTCGATCCGGAAGTAGTCGCATATCAACTTGGCGGTGGCCTTGTTGGGAACCGTCTGTCCCTGCAGATAGCGTTCGAACTGCGTGCGGTTAATGCCCAACTCACGGCACACCGCGCTTACGGAGGCATGGTCCTTGCAGAGCGATCTAAGGTTTGCAGCGAGATTCTCGCGAATTGACACGTTCTTGCTTCCGCAGGCGGCTTCTTCATTTCGATTCGAAATCCATATAACGTCTCCGGTCGCCCCCGCCGAAACGCCCTTGTCGCAACGCACAGAAAAAACTGATTTGGTAACGTCAATCTAGTGGGGCAGCTTCCAAAAAGAACGGAAACTGTCCGTTAGCAGCTTCCGTCATAAGTCCAATTGACAGCAGTTTGTCAGATATCGCGAGACGGGGGCGCGGCAGCGCGCGTGGCCTCCGCAGGCGCGTTGGCACGACAAAATATCGCTGGCAGGCGAGCCAGACGAGCGTCGTGCTGCCAGAGCCTTTTGAGTTTTCGCGTTAGGGGGCATATCCAGAATTTCAGCGCGGATCGGATGGCTCTTTAGAAGAGGACAGATCATACCTATGATTGACGGCAACGCCCGGTATGTATGATTTGCCGGTTTCGAGCGATGGGATCCGTGGGTGGCCTTGCCTCCCGACACACGAAGCGACATTAGCCGTGCCGTATCTTCGAGTCCCCGTGGGTTCGGCTCCTTTGGACAACTCCCGTTTCATAGCCGGTGCTCATAAACGATCATCACTCGGCAATTCTTCGCTCGCTTACCCTGTCCGTGTCGGCCGGCTTCCTGATACGGTAGAATTCAAACCGGTCGCCCGTGGCGATCAGATCGAGATGACCGCCCCTCGACGAGGTGCCCTCAGGCTCGATTAACAGCAAATAGTCGAAGTCGCGGGTCCAATGCGCTGCATAGGCGGCCATGACGGGCGGGGATGCACCAGCGGCGTAAGCGTCGAGTTCCGACATCGGAATGGGTTCGCCTTGCGGTACGGTCAGGCTGGCTATTTCAGGTCGGGGCCGCAGCGGCTGTTTCCCTGGGTAAGTGAACAGCGTCGGCACCAATGCATCGCGCGTGACCACGGCCAATGTGGCGGCGTTATACATCGGATAAAGGAGCAAATCTGATGGCGGGTTTTCTGGATAGCCATCTAGACCGGTGAGGATTCGCGAACCCGGTGCGATGCCGTCGAACGCTGTCATCAGCGCGCCGTATTCGCTGCGGTACGACAACTGAGCCCAGATCGTGACGCCGCTGTTTGCAAGCGCGACGCCAACTAACAGTGCGACGAAAATCGATCTGCGCAGGCCTTCCAGACGCTCGATCGTGGTGAAGGCTGGCAGGATCAGAACCAGCGCCAAAAGGACGCGCCCGTCGACAAAAGCCGTGTCTGCAAGGCGAAACGGCATGAGGATGAACAGGCACAGGAGTCCAAGGCCTATCCAGCATCCGGCGCGGGAGACGCGGAGCATCTTGCGCTTCACTGCAAGGTAAATGAGGACAATAATTGCCGCTGTCACGAGCGAGGAAGTGTATTTGCTGAAGCCATTAACTTGAAACAGCCCGAGCAATTTTGCCGACAGGTACCATTCGGTTCCATTGCCACCCACCTTGCCGCCAAAGGCGAGTGCCAGTGCGCCAACCATGATAGTCGGAGCCGCCGTTCCGGCAACCAGCAAAACCGCGTCTTTCCAGTTCTTGATATGGTCGCGCCAGCGCGAAAGTTCGTAGAGACCTACCACTAGGCCGTACAGGCCAAGCGCAAACAGGTGAGAGATATACAGAACCATGACGAAGACGGTGTGGGTGGCAAGGCGTAGCGGCAAAGGCCTGTCTGCGAGCCAAATCCAAACGGCAATGGCCCACAGAGCTATCCCGAACGCGAATTCGAAATTCACGAATCCGAAAGCGAAAGGCGCGGCGTACAGGAAAAGCGATGCAACGAAGCCGCTGAATATCACACGCCGCTGCACGGCCAACCCAATGGCCATTGCTCCACTAACGACCAGCATTTGCGCGGTCAGGTAGAAGAGCTTTGACGCCAATTCGATCCCGATAAAGCGTCCAACGAACGGGACAACAAGGTCCATGGCCAAGTTGGGATAGGGTGCCCAGGCTACTTCGTAGTACGGATGAGCCTCGGGCGTACCGGCGCGCATCAGGATCGACATTCTTGCGAGATGATTTGGATAGTCTGCCATGGCCGGTATGTCGACGATCAGAGTCGGCAAGAAGGTGGCCACCAGGAGGACCACCAGTAAAAGGCCTTCGCGGCTAATAGAATGGCGCTCGGAATAGCTAACCTTGGCAGAGGATATTGTTTCGAACATGCCGCAACGTAGGCAATAATCGTAAATTTGATCTTATGCCTGTCGGCCCCCGTCAGGGGTTTGAGGGTTGTTCAGCTAAAATCGTCTCTCGACATCAGGGGCGGTAGGCTTTCGATTAGTCCGATCCCGTACGAGGCACCGGCGCGCGCGTTTACTGCTCCGAGTATGCGCTTCCCTTTCCAAGGCAAGCCCATTCCTTCATGGGGAAAAGGCGCAAAAACGTTTCAGCGCCAGCCAGTCCGCTGATGCCACCGCTACCAAGCGGGGACAGAAACACTCGTTTTGAAAATAGCTTAGGATTTTATGTCCTTAGGCTGATCCGCTGGTGGAGCTGAGGAGGATCGAACTCCTGACCTCGTCATTGCGAACGACGCGCTCTCCCAGCTGAGCTACAGCCCCGTCCAGCGGATGGGGGCATTTATCGGGCGCCGCGGTTTCCTGTCAAGGCGGGGTTATGCCGAAATCCGCGACCGCCGACATCGGGCCGCATGCGGCGGAAGGCGGCACTTGCCGGTTTCGCCTGCAATGGCTACATGTCGGCAACAATTGGAGACCGGCATGCTCGCCCTCATTCAAACAATCGTCATGGCGCTTGACCTCTACTGGTGGATCATCATCGCTTCGGCGATCTTCTCCTGGCTCTACGCCTTCAACGTGGTCAACTCGCGCAATCAGTTCGTCGGTTCCATAGGTAACATGCTTTACCGCCTGACCGAGCCGGCGTTGCGGCCGATCCGCCGTTTCATGCCGGACCTTGGCGGCATCGACATCTCGCCGATCATCCTGCTTCTGATCCTGTTCTTCCTGCGGCAGTTCATACTCACCACGGTAGCGCCTCTGATCCTGTGAGCCCGTTCCGCCTGCGCGATGGTGGCGTCGACCTGTTTGTCCGGCTGACGCCAAAGGCTGCGCTGGACAGGCTCGAAGGCGTCGCGACGTCAGCGGACGGGCGAAGCCATTTCAAGGCCCGGGTCCGCGCCGTGCCGGAGAACGGCGCCGCCAACCATGCGCTCGAAAAGCTGATCGCCAAGGCGCTGGGCGTCCCGGCATCGACTGTATCGATTGTCGCTGGTGGTACCGCCCGGCTGAAGACCGTGCGCATTTCAGGCGATCCGACGATTTTGGCGAAAAGCATCGAGGGGCTCGGCTCCTGATGCCCTTCGCTGGAAGGTTCAATCTCCCAGCGGCAAACGGGGATCGTCGACTTTCAACGTGTTCACGCTCTGCTTGATGCGGCGCAGATTTTCGAGAACGCGTGGTCCGCGCGTTTCGGCGACCGACGTGACAATCATGTCGACGATCGATAGCAGCGCATAGCGCGACGATGTCGGCTTATAGATGTTGCCGTCCTCGAGCGACTGGAAATGGATGACCGTGTCGGCGACCTTGGCGAGTGCGGAGTCCGGCGGGGTGATGGCGATGGTGGTGGCGCCATATTGCTGGGCGACCTGCACCGCATCGATCACCGATCGCGCATAGCCCGAGACAGAGAAGGCGATCAGCGTGGTATCGGGCGTGGCCACGGCGGCGTACATGCGCTGCAGCTGTCCGTCGATCTGCGCCAGCACCGACACGCCCAGCCTGAACAGCCGGTTTTGCATCTCGGTCGCCATCATCGACGAAATGCCGCCGGAACCGATGCACAGCACATTGCCGGAAACGGCGATGCGTGCGGCGACGGCGACCAGCGTCGTCATGTCGAGGTTTTCGCTGGCGCGCTGGATGGCTGATATCGCCGCTTCGGTGATGGCGGACGCGATGCGCTGTTCGCGGGCATCGCGGCTTAACGGCTCCGGCGACAGATACTGGCCGCCGATAGCGATGGCCTGCGCCAGATAGAATTTGAAGTCGCGCAGGCCCTCGCAACCGAGGTTGCGGCAGAACCGCGTCACCGTCGGCTCGCTGACGCCGACGCGCGCGGCAATCTCCGAAATCGCCGCCTTGGAGACGAAGTCGAGGTCGGCCAGCACGAACCCAGCCAGCTTGCGATCCGACTTCGTTCCGTCCTGCAATATCAGCTGCAGGCGCGTGATGATGTCGGCTGGCGTCCTCATGCCTGCGTTTTCATAGGCAGGCCCGTCGCCGTGTCGAACAGATGGATGTTGCCGGGGTCGACCGAGACCGGCAGCAGGTCGCCCGGCCTGACCTTTACCCGGTCACGGAACACAGCGCGCACCGTGTCAGTGCCGATGGCGCCATAGACATGGGTTTCGGAGCCGGTCGGCTCGACGACATCCACCTTGATCGCCATCGCGTCGACGGCCTCGCCGATGATGAAGTGTTCGGGCCGGATGCCGGCTTCCACGGGGCTGCCGGCCGGCACCGCCTTGCCGGCAAGCGCAAGCCGCCCGCCGCCGGTCGATTCGAACCAGGTTTTCTCAGCCGTCGTCTTGAGAGATCCGGAGACAAAGCTCATCGACGGAGAGCCAAGGAAGGAGGCGACGAACTTGTTGGCCGGACTGTCGTAGAGTTCCAACGGCGGTCCCACCTGCTGGATCCTGCCTCGGTCCATCACGACGATGCGGTCGGCCATCGTCATGGCTTCGATCTGGTCGTGGGTGACATAGACGATCGTCGATTTCAGCCGCTGGTGCAGCGCCTTGATCTCGACGCGCATCTGCACGCGCAGTTGCGCGTCAAGGTTGGACAGGGGCTCGTCGAACAGGAACACCGACGGTTCGCGCACGATGGCACGGCCCATCGCGACGCGCTGGCGCTGGCCGCCCGAGAGCTGGCGGGGATAGCGGTCGAGATACGAGAAGAGATTGAGGACGCCGGACGCCTTCCTGACCTTCTGGTCGACCGCTTCGCGCGCCTCACCGCGGATTTTGGGGCCAAAGCCAATGTTTTCCGATGCCTTCAGATGCGGGAACAGCGCATAGGACTGGAACACCATGGCGATGTTGCGCTGCTGCGGCGGCAGCGCGTTGGCGCGCACGCCACCGATCAACAGGTCGCCGGAGGTGATCGTCTCCAGTCCGGCCAGCATGCGCAGCAAGGTCGACTTGCCGCAGCCGGACGGGCCGACCAGCACGACGAACTCGCCGCTCTTGATATCGAGGCTGATGTTTTCGAGGATCTTGTGCTGCCCGAAGGATTTCGACAGGTCGCGAAATTCGACGTCGGTCATGGTCACGCTCCCAGAATGTCGTCGATGAATGGCAGGCAACCGGCGGTCAGCCCCGCATCCACGGGCATCACCACGCCTGTTATTCCAGATGCGCGATCGGACGCAAGGAAAGCGACGGCTTCGGCCACTTCCGAAGCGTTGACGATGCGGCCGAGCGGATAGAGCCGCTGCAGCTTGCCGAGGATTTCGGGATCCTTGGCAAGGCGGTGGTCCCAGGCGGCGGTGCGGATCGATCCGGGGCAGACGACATTGGCGCGCAGCCCGCTGCGGCCGAGTTCGACCGCGATCGCCTTGGCATAGGCATTGATGCCGGCCTTGGCCGCGGCATAGGCTGGATTGCCGAAATGCGCGATGGCGTTGACCGACGAGATGAAGACGATGCTGCCCGAGCCGCGGCCGGCCATCGCCTTGACCAGCGGGTCGGCGAAATTCATCACGCCGGTCAGGTTGAGGTCGAGTTCCTGCTCTATCTTGTTGGGATTGAGCGCCGAAATCGTCTCGGCGCGCGTCCAGCCGGCATTGTTGACGAGAATGTCCGGCACGCCGTCCCCGTCGAGGATGGCGCCGAGTGCCGCTTCTATCGAAGCCCGGTCGAGAAGGTCGAAGACATGGCGGGAGGCAAGATGCGGGCTGTTCAATGCCTCGCTCGACTGGTCGCAGCCTATGATCCTGGCGCCTCTTTGCGCCATCAGCGCCACGATGGCCGTGCCGAGGCCGCCGCCGGCACCCGTCACCACGACAGTCTTGCCTTCGAACTCGGCCCTGCCTTCGAACTCGGCTTGCGAAACCACCGCGTCATCCTCCGGGAAACTCTGACGGATCGCGTCAGGCCTAGCCCAAATGTAATTAAGCAACAGAATAATCTGCTTGCAAGCCTTCAAATGATCGATAATGTAGGAAAGTCACATAATCTACCCCCTGCGGCGAAGAGGCGCGCAGAGGCAAAATCAAAATGGGAGACATCAAATGAGCCTTGCAAAATGGACTGTCGGCCTGATGGCCGGAATGAGCATGTTGGCATTTGCGGCGCAGGCGAATGCGGGTGAGGTGCGCGTCACCGTCGCCGAGTACAGCGCCAAGACTGGGCTTTATTTCGAGAGCGTCAAGAAGGAATTCGAGGCTGCCAACCCCGGCATCACAGTCAAGTTCGAGGTGGTGCCGTGGGATGTGCTGTTGCAGAAGCTGACCACCGACATCACCGCCGGCACCAATGCCGACCTGTCGATCATCGGCACGCGCTGGCTGATCGACTTCGTCCAGCAGGATGTCGCCGAGCCGCTCGACAGCTACATCAAGCCCGGCTTCAAGGACCGATTCATCGACACGTTCCTGTCGCCCTCGATCATGGACAGCAAGACCTACGGCCTGCCGATCGCCGCCTCGGCGCGCGCCATGTACTACAACAAGGAGCTGTTCGAGAAAGCCGGCATCGCCAATCCGCCCGCCAACTGGACCGAGCTGCAGGAAGATGCGCGCAAGATCAAGGCGCTGGGGTCCGGCACCTTCGGTTTCGGACTGCAGGGCAAGGAGATCGAGACCGACGTCTACTACTATTACGCGATGTGGTCCTACGGCACCGAAATCCTCAACAAGGACGGCACCTCCGGCCTGAGCACGCCAGGCGCGCTTGAAGCCGCCAAGCTCTACAAGTCGATGATCGACGAAGGCCTGACGGAGCCGGGCGTCACCTCCAACAACCGGGAGGATGTGCAGAACCTGTTCAAGCAGGGCAAGGTCGGCATGATGATCACCGCCCCCTTCCTGTCCAACCAGATCAAGGACGAGGCGCCGAACCTGAAATACGGCGTGGCGGCCATTCCGGCCGGGCCGACCGGCGCGCGCGGCACCTATGGCGTGACCGATTCCATCATCATGTTCAAGAACTCCAAGAACAAGGACGAGGCCTGGAAGCTGCTCGACTTCCTGTTCACCACGGAACAGCGCGCCAAGTTCACGCAAGGCGAAGGCTTCCTGCCGGTGAACAAGGAAGAGGCGAAAATGGACTATTACGTCAACAATGCCGATCTGGCGGCGTTCACGGCGCTGCTGCCCGACGCCCGCTTCGCGCCGGTCATTCCAGGCTGGGAGGAGGTCGCCCAAATCACCTCGGACGCCATGCAGAAGATCTATCTCGGCGGCGACCCCGAGGCAGGCTTGAAGGACGCAGCCGCCAAGGCCAACGCGGTGCTGAAGAAATAGGGCGTATCTCCCTGCGCCCGTGGCGCGCTCCGCTCAGGCGGGCGCGCCACATCTTGCAGACTTGAGCAGAAGGATAGTTCGTCGATGTCAGCGCCACCCCAGCCAGGTTCCTTTCCTCTCCCTCCGGAGGGGGGGAGAGGTGGCTCGGCGAAGCCGAGACGGAGTGGGGGAACCACCTGGCAACCGCCGCGTACGGACATAGGAAGGGCACACTAGGCGCAAGCATAAGCCTCGCTTGCGCCCAAGGGTCGGGGGGGGGGGCGGCGCGGGGCGGGCGGCGCCGCGACGCCCACCCCCGGCGGGGGGGGGGGGGGGGGGGGCGGCGGCCGGGGGGGGGGGGGGGGGGCGGGGGGGGGGGGGG
>NZ_JAMYSA010000114.1:0-18180 GCF_040321735.1 Mesorhizobium sp. M0293 | reverse complement strand
TGGCGCTGCAAGTGGAAGGTTCGTTCTTCCCCTCTTCCACGCGAGTCGATGAGGACGGCGATCTATGACGGGCTGCGCTTCACGGCGATGTCATCGGAAATCAAGGCCGCGATCGCGCGCGGAACCCTCTTTGGCTTGGCGAGCATCGCCATACTCGCGCTGCTGCCGGTGGTTGTCCGCGATCAGCTGGGAGGAGGCCCGCTCGCCTATGGCGCGCTCATGGCCGGCTTCGGGACCGGAGCCGTCTTCGCTGGCCTCGCCAACAGCCTGTTCAGACGGAGCTTGTCGCAGGAGCGGCTGATGAGGCTCTCCTGCGTCGCCTGCGCGGCGTGCTCACTTTCCCTGGCACTGACAACTTCGATCGGGGTGGCGGCAATTGCACTCGCTTTGGGCGGCGCGGGCTGGGTCACCGCCTGGTCAGGGGTCGGTGTGAGCGTGCAGCTGGCAAGCCCGCGCTGGGTCGTGGGGCGCACCATCTCGATCTACTATGCTTTGATAGATGGTGGCATCGCGCTCGGCAGCTGGGTGTGGGGCACGGTGGCCGAAAACCATTCGCTGGCCCTGGCGCTGGAGGGTTCCGCTGCCTCCCTGATGTTCGTCGCTGCAGCCGGCGTTCTGTTTCCTCTTCGCGAGCGCCGCGACTCAGAGCCCGATCCTCTGGAGGAATTCGATGCCCCGGCTGTCGCTCTCAATCTGAAGCCGAGAAGCGGCCCGATCGTGGTCAAGGTCGAATATCTGATAGCCGAGAGAAATCTCGAGGCTTTCCTCGACCTCATGCGGCAGCGGCGTCATGTACACAGCCGGGTCGGTGCTCGGAATTGGACGCTCCAGCGGAACTTGCAGAAGCCTATGCATTGGACGGAAACGTTCCGCACGCCGACCTGGACGGACTACCTTCGCCTCAATCATCGTCTGACGGAAGTGGATAAGGAACTGGACGAGCGTGTCTTCCAGTTGCACGCGGGAGAGGAAGCGCCTCAGATGACACTTTCCATCGAGCGACCGACAAGCTCGGCCCGCAAGCCCGAGCACTCAGCTTTTCGCCATCCCCGTCATTGAAGCCCGGCCGGCACAGAAACGCGATTCTTGTCTATCGCGCTCAAACCGGTGCGGGAGACGGACAATCCACCAAAATTCGATGATGGGTGGCAGAGAAGAACCCCAGGCTGAGAGTGCGACCGATCGGTCCCCACGGTGAAGCGGAGCCTGGGGCTACAGCGGCACGCGACTATTGCCGCGTGTCACCTTTTGAATTTAAAGTCTTCCTCAGTCCGCCTCGCTGATCCGGGCCAACGCCATCTTGAGGTTGGCATTTGTCCCGCCAGCTCGCTGAGACGATCACGTTCGGCGGCGACCACATCCGGACTGGCGTTGGCAACGATGCACCCGCGCGGAGCGTGCTGTTGCTGGAAGCAGGAAGGCATGATCGGCCAAAGCCGGGAGAGGTGCTGCCGGCAGTAGCGAATGGGCTGCTGCGTCAGCTTGGTGTCTGGACGCCGTTCGCCGAGGCCGGCTTCGTTGAAAATCGTGCGCTTGTTTCGGTGTGGGCCAATGAAGTTCCCAGCGAGCGGCACGGCATGTTTTCCGCTCAAGGTGCCGGCTGGCAGCTCGACCGGACGCGATTCGACCGGCTGATGGTGCAGGCGGCCAAGGCGGCAGGTGTGGACACGCGGTTTGGCTCGGCCGTGGGTTCGGCAGTGCGCGACGATCAAGGCTGGCTGCTCAAGCTGGCCGATGAAGCTATCGTTGCCCGCGCCGTGGTTTGGGCGACCGGTCGCAGTTGGAGGCTGGCGCGATGTTTCGGCGCCAAGCTCACCATGCACGGAAATCTTGCCGCCTACACACGCTTTTTCGACCGCGCACCGGGCGATTGCAGCATGGTCGTCGAGGCGCGTCCCGAAGGCTGGTGGTACAGCGCCGACTTGCGCGTGCCCCACCGATCCGGATCTGGGCAGCGAACTGCGCAAAGCCGGACATTGGTACCGCGCTTTAGCCGCAACGCAGTCCATCGCGCCGCTCGTGCCGCCCAACGCAATCGAGACCGCCAGCATGATCAAGGCGGCGGGAACCGCAACGATCGATCCCGCCGCCGGTGACCGCTGGGTCGCGGCGGGCGACTGCCTGTTCTGTGCCGAATCCACTGTCATCACGCGGGATCGTGCATGCACTCCGCTCAGGGATCCTGGCGGCCTACGCGGCATCGGACATGCTGGACGGGCGTGGCGATTCGCCTGCGCCCGCTATGCAAAATCGCCACACGCGGCTTTGCCGATTAGCTCCCGGCGCTGGCTGCCCACTATGCAGCCGCCGCGCGATGGGACACGCCTTTCTCGCAGCGGCGGCGCAGCCATGTCTTCCACGCGTCTAGCATCGAAGGAGGGAAGTCAGAGGTGGTCTCGGGACGGGGTGCTCGGCATTTATGAACCGACCGAGCGCCAGCGAGTGGTCGTCGGCTGGCTCGATGGCGACATCAGGTCAGGGAACTCGGCCTCCATGATCATCTCCGATTTAATTCAAATTTGTCTGTATATATTGACGATTGCACTACCTTCACCTCGTAGACGGCAATGCGGGCGGGTAGAGAGGGTTCTATGATATGACAAGCGATTTTTCCGCCGCCCGCGTGCATTTAGATCGAGCGTATGACTACCTTTGTGGGGATGACCCGATGAGTCAAAGGGGCCGCGAAGCCTTGGACCTGCTAATTGAGGCGGTTGCCGTCGAAGAGTTCAAGCAGCCACGCCAAAGCGCTGAGGTGCTAAGGTTTCCGATCGGGCGCCGCTGCTGAGGTAATCTCCACGGCCGCCATGTAGCCTGGCGGGTGAGGCACTCACGGCAGGGACTCGCCGCCCCGTGAGGGCCGGGAACGAACGCATTGGCAAACGGAAAGCCCACTTGCCAGACCAGCGCCCGGCCGGCGTGGCAAGTAGGCCGGCGGTTCCAAGCGGAGACATTGATGCCGGACTATGTCGTGCTTTGCATCGCATTAAGCTGCTGCGGGATATACGTAACGCCATCCCTAAAAACATCGAATGCGGCAGCGACAGCGCGAATCCCAAAGCGATGCTCCCGCCGTACGCGGACAAGACCGTTTTCGAAGTCCACTATCCCGTCCTTGGCCAGCATGGCCAAGCGCTCAGCCGAATCGCGAAGACGGATCGGATCAGATCCGTGGGCGACACAGATTGCCGGCACGTCAGCCTCGAAATCGCACATTAATCGCTCGATAATTGCGGCTCGCACGCGGTCGTCGTCTGTGAGGCGATGGCCCTTCGATGTAGCCAGTCGGCCAGCTGCGATGTGCTGGATGTAGGAATCCCGTGTAACTTCGTTTTGAACGTATCCCTGGCCGATGCGGCCGATAGCCGACGCGCCGAAACCGATCAGGGTTCTGCAGGTATCGGCCGAGTAGCCCAACGAGTTACGTCGCAGGCGACCTGTTACCTGTGCCAGCGCGAGCTCGTCGTCCGGCAAGGCGAAATGGTCGAGCCCGATCTGTAGGTAGCCGGCGCCAATCAGCGTCACGGCGACAGCCGCATACTGTTCAGCGCGGGCAGCGCTGTCGGGAAGAAATTCCGCCTCGATGAGGCGCTGATTCTTTACTTGGGATGGGATGTGCGAGTAGCCGAACAAGGCAAGCCGGTCGGGGCGCATGGCGACCGCCGCCCTCACTGTCTCGACGCACGACTCCACCGTTTGATGCGGCAGGCCGTAGATGAGGTCGAAGTTGATGCGGCTTACTCCATGCCGGCGCAGCACTTCCACGGCAGCCGACGTCTGGGCCTCGCTCTGGATTCGGTTGATCGCTTTTTGAACAATGGGATCGAAGCTCTGTACGCCCAGGCTCGCGCGGTTCACGCCGGCCGCTCCCAAGCCTTCCGCCATCTCGGGCGTGAGCGTGCGTGGATCGATCTCGATGGCGACCGTAGCTGTTTTCGAGATGGCGAAGCGGCATCGCAGGAACTCCATCAGAGCGAGGAACTCGGCTGGTCCGATGAGAGACGGCGTTCCGCCGCCGAAATGTATGTCGCTCACGGGCAGCGTCTTCGGCACTCGCTCCGAAACCAGACGGATCTCGTCACGCAGCGCCGCCAGATAGTTGAGGATGGGCGCATCATGGCGGGTGATGGTGGTTGGGAAGCCGCAATACCAGCAGGCTGATCGGCAGAACGGAACGTGCAGGTAGAGTGACACCGGATCATCATCCGGCAGGTTCCTGAGCCATTCCTCATAAGCCTCGGCGCCGACCGCCCCGGAGAACTCCGACACAGCCGGATAGATAGTGTACCAAGGCAGCCGGGCCTCTCGAAATTTCGTGGTCTGCAACGGTCACCGTCCCATGCTGATAACATCCAACCTTACCGCTGCGCTGGCCTGCGTCTTTGCGCTATGTCAGTCCGTCCCGCTTTGGGCTCGAAATTTTTTAGCAATGGGCGCCGTTCAGTCTTGGCTGGACAGCGATGGTCTGAGCGCACTCGGTCAGCGACTGACGATGGTGTTCCCGCCGAAACCCTCACGCGCACCGTTTTGTTCCAGCGTCCCTTCCCTTCATCTGCGCGTGGGAGACTCTTCTGAGCGCAGATGCCGCATCCGATGAGACAATACGGTGTTGGGTCCAGACTTTGCACGCCAGCTACGCCGCCCATAATGATCTCTGCCGTCTCGATGAGCTCGTTGTGTGAATTGCTGGCAAGAAGCATTAGCTGTGGCGCGCCGCTTTCAGGACGAGAACCTGCTCGACGCGACCGTCAGGTCCGCCGCAATGCCAAGGCTGGCGCCTACTGACTCAGTGGTGCAAGGCTGCGGCGCGTGGTTATCGACCATCAGCTCGCCAAAGTGACGGCGTCGTACCGAGCGGTGGCCGCCGCATGATGCCTCAACGGCGGGGCTCACAGCAAACAATGCCGTCGCCATTAAGCCAAACTGTCGCGAAGCGAACAGACGAACCGTAGCCGAAACGTTTGCCGTTCCTGCTTGGGTGGATCCGCAAGGCAAAGAAAAGGAAGCGCAAACCAAGGTCCGCCCGTACATTTGAGCTTCAAGCCGCAGCTGGGTCGTCAGGGTGGCACGTCATTTGCTGTAGTACCCTTTGTGAGGCCCGCCGGAGGTGAAAAGGGTGATTGTACAAAAATGCTGTACGACCGCCTGGGAGTGTTAACTAATTAATATATGTGACAACAAGTCTCAATCACATTCTAACTTCTCCTGAGCATTAGCACGACAGGTGCAGCAACACTCCCAGAATTCAGCTTGATGCGCTATCAATAGTTTGCTTAGCAAAAATCATTTATCGGTCTCGATTCCTTTTACTATTTAGACGGAGATCAACAATGACCATTGGGAGCCTCCTCCTCGGCTCAACTGCGGCACTGATCGCCGTTTCCGACGCTCGCGCGGTGACCACCGTCGCCGAGCCTGACCCGACTGAGTACGCCAAGATCTGCGACGTCTACGGCTCGGGCTACGTCTACATTTCAGGCACCGAGACCTGCCTGCGCATCGGCGGCTATCTTAGCTACTACGTGGGCTTGGGCGATGTCGGATTGTTTTACCACGCAAGAACCTCAGATGTGAGGACTGGTGAGGATCAGGGTACATGGCAAAACAACACGCGCTTCACACTGAAAGCTTGGACCGGCCAGGAGACCGAACTCGGCACGTTGAAGACCTACACCGAAACCCGCGTGAATTTCGGTAACCGCCACACTTCGGTTTCGGACAGTTCTCGGTCCTATGCCTTCAACGGAGACAGCATCTTGACTTTCGCCTGGATTCAGCTTGGTGGCCTCCGAGTTGGTAAGGACTGGTCGGCCTTCGACATGTTTATTGGCGGCGCGGGTGACGTACTCAACCAGACGCCGGTTCCGTACGGCGCTTTGGATACCAATGTGGTCCAGTACTACTTCGACGCCGCGAACGGCTTTTCGGCCGTGGTTTCGCTCGAAGAAGGCTCAGGCGTGGTCGGCACAATCGACAACTACGCTCCGCACATAGTCGGCGGCTTGAAATACACACATGGCTGGGGAGGGATCACCGGCGTTGCTGGTTATGATAGCAACTACGAATCGGTAGCCGTCAAGGTCCGTGTCGACATCAATGTCACCGACGAACTGTTGCTGTTCGGAATGTTCGGCTACGGTTCCAATGGCAAGCTCAACGACGACTCCATGAACGCGATCGACGCTCATGGTCGCGGCTTCTATAAGATCTGGGGCGGGAACTGGGCTTTCTGGGCTGGCGCCGCTTACGAGCTCAACGAGACAACTTCGTTCAACCTTCAGCTCTCGGGTGATCAGCTCAAGAACTATGGTGCCGCTGCGAACGTCGCCTATGCGCTTCTTCCAGATTTCACAGTTACGGCTGAACTCGACTATGACCGCTACGGAGGCTCCGCCGTCGGAAAGGTGAAAGCTTCCGAAGTGAACTTGACCAATGCCAACAAGAAGAGCAGTGTCGGCGGTATCCTGCGTTTCGAACGCTCATTCTAATGCGATGAGGCGTTGAGCTCCGAGGTCCAGTTGATGCGCGGACATTTCCCTACATTCCGTTGATTGTGGATGCACGGCTCGGACGGCCGTCGTACGCGGCGACCGTCATGGAGCTCGGGTTTGACGCCGTGCTCCTGAACACGGCGGTCCCGAGGGCGGCCGATCCGGTCGGCATGGCGCGTGCGTTCGGCAAAGCGGTCGATGCCGGTCGTGAAGCTTTCAGCTCGGGAATGCTCGAACCGCGCTACCACCGACGATCGGCAGGGCCGTCTTCTCATGAAGTCGTGGACGTGCCGGCTGGATTGACCGGCTGGTGCCGCTCGACGTGAGTCTGCTGCAGCTCCGGATAAAGGATGGACGAGAAAGGACTGCAGACGGAAATCCGCCGCGCAAACGACGCCTGCGCGGTCCATGGTTGCCAAGTAAGCGTCAACGACAATTGGCGCACGGCAATCGAGGAAGGCTGCGACTTCGTCCTTCTTGGTCAAAAGGATTTGGCTGCCGCCGATGCCGACGATTAAATACGCCGGATTGAAGCTCGGCCTTTCGATCCACGATCACACCGAACTGGAAACGGCGCCAGTGAGCCGGAGTATGTGGCGCTCGGCCCAGTCTATCCAACTAGCCTCAAGAAGATGAATGGGCGTCGCAAGGGCTCGAGCAGATCAGCGAGTGGAAAGCACCAGGTCGCGCCGATCCCATTGGTCTCCATCGGCAGCCTCAACCTGACCGGCTCGAAGGCGTTTTTCGAGGCTGGCGCGGGAAGCGCAGCCGTGGTCACCGACTTTGCGCTGAACGACGCCCCAGAAGCGCGCACGCGAGAATGGATCGAAAGACAGAGCAATGGCGCTGGGGCGAGAACCGCATCTGCTCGTCGTTGTCGGGTCAGATTCCCGCGGTGGGGCTGGAATTGCCCGCGAGATCGAGACGATCGCTTGCCTTGGCGTGCGCACCTGCCTTGCTGTCAGCGCGCTGACGGTGCAAACCCATGAAGACGCCTTGGAAATCCAAGTTACGCAACCCGGTCTGGTGGCGGATCAGATGCGCGCTACGCTTCAGCCTAACAGAGTGGCCGCCACCAACATCGGCATGCTCGCAACGGCTGAGATCGATCGTCGCTGCGGTTGCCGCTGTGCTGCGCGAATATCCGCGCATACCGACAATCCAGATCCAGTGCTGCTTCCACGTCAGGCCGAGCGCTTCTTGAAGCAAGCGCTATCCCGCATAATAAAGTAGCATCTGATGCCGCTTTGCCGTGTCGACACCCAATGTCATTGAACTGGCGCTTCTTGCCGGCTCAGAGCTAGCGGCCAATGAGGTCGGCGCGCTTCAACAAGGACCACAAGCCACGCCGTCTGCTGGACCCGTCCAAATTCGAGACACGGATGGTTCCTATCCACACAATTGATTTTATCAATCTGCGACAATACCGCATAGCGGCGCCGGCGGAATGATCACCGGTAGCAAGACGAGCTGTTTTCAGTGGCCTGCAGGACGCGCACCGCGACCGAGGTAGAAGCCAGCCCGTCTGCGGCCATGTTCGGATCGGCCGCATCGGTGCGCCGAATGAGATTGCCGGCGGAACGTTCTATTCGTGCAGCCGTGACGGCAGTCATCTCACCGAAGCCATCCTGCCGATGGATGGCCGGCAGTCGGTGCAGCATGGGGTGACACTGTTCACGGAATGAAGCCGTCGCGCTTCGGACGGTTGAAATGGAGGACATTAGCGTGGAACCGATCAGTCTCGACGAACTTCTGGCCAGCGTCGGCAAGGAAGTCGGCGTGTCGCCGTGGCGGGTGGTCTCGCAGCGGATGATCGACCAGTTCGCCGAGGCCACCGATGACCACCAGTTCATCCACTGCGATCCGGAGCGCGCCAAGCGCGAGACGCCGTTCGGCGGCACCATCGCACATGGCTTCCTGTCGCTTTCGCTTTTGTCGGCGATGACTTTCGAGACCATGCGGCCGCTCGAAAACTGCAAGATGGGTGTCAACTATGGCTTCGAATCGCTGCGCTTCCTGGCGCCGGTGAAAACCGGATCGCGCATCCGCACCCGTTTCGTACTGGCCGACGTCAAGGTCAGGCCGTCGGGCTGGGTGCAGACGGCGCTGGGCGTGACGATTGAGATCGAGGGCTCGAAAAAGCCGGCGCTGACCGCGCGCTGGTTGACGCTGACGCTGATCAAACGTCAGCCGGAGGCGGCCTGAATTGCTCAACGAGCGTCAGCGGAGACTATCTTCACGTGCCGGGGCGATGTAGGCGACCAGTGCGCACCGATCGGCAACGCGGCCACGGGGGTCGGCTAGATAGAGTGGCAGGAATGCCTAATCGGGACTCCGTCTCGGAAGGGGCGTCGATGTATCGGAAGCGCTTTGGCTTTCGGCGCTGCATTCCTTCTTCACGAAGGTCCATGGAGAATTCCCGACCACGGCGTCGAAAGATCGGCTTGTGATCGGAGTGGGCAGATCCTCCCCGACTGAATCTGCCAATAGGGTGTTATCGAGTCAACCGGGTCGAACTTGAGGTCGCGGATGTCGCTGATCGGCTGCTCGTCGAGCTCGAGAGCTGCCAGCTAAAGGCAGAACACGGCTATGCCAAGAGCTCCGCAGTTGATGTGGACGCCCAGAGCTGGGAGTACAGACCGACGAGTTCCCGGCGGGCGAACTTGCCATTGGTAACGCGCCAGACCAGTCGCGAGAAAGCCTCGATGAGAAGGCCCCCGAGCCGCACGCGGGATCGACTACAGTGGCGTTTGGCGAGAGGCCTTCGAAGACGAGAGCGAGTGTAAGATGGACGAGCTCGACGCGCGTATCGCGCAGTCCCTGCGATCGCGCCTTGTCCGCGCCGCTCGTGCGTGCGAGCTGTTGGTAGATCGAGCTGACTAGATGAACCGGGATGGCATTAAAGCGGAACTCGAGACGTTCGGACTTTGTGCCGCTGAAATCCTCAAATTGAATCGGCCGGACTGTTGGAGCTATCATCACCCGCTTGGCTTCCAGAGCTACGGAGCGGGTTGATGATCTGAACGTCCTCGAAGTCCTTTCCATTGTCGGTCACTACGACACACTCGTTGGCTTCGGCTACAGCGGCAATGATTGTGTCTAGGGCGCTCCGCGAACGGCCTCTGGCTTTGCCGTTGGCCATCAGCCGCGCCCACACGAGGCCAGCTTTCTCGTCGAACGATAGCACGCGGCCAGCGAACAGCGCTTGCGGGCCTTCGGCGCCCTCGAACCAAGTTTCGAGGCTGCTGCGCTTTTTCCCCTTCGGCTTCTCTAGGATGCCTCTGCGAATTTCGGCGATAGTAAGCGAAGCAATGAAGAGGTCTTCGTCCTTCTGCGCGCCCATCCAGGCCAGCAACGAGCCCGAAGGCTCCGGCTTTATGACGTTGCTGATGATATTGGTATCAAGGAGGTAGCGCGTCACAGGTCGATCTTGCGCCCCTCTTCGCGCGGCCGGCTGAGGTCGAGATTGGAGCCAACCAGAGGCGAGCGACGCAACGCGGCGAGAATGCTGCCCGCTTTCGGTGGCTCACCCGCCACGGCTTGCTGTATGGTCCGACGAAGCTGTCGGGCATCCGGCCCGCTCTCCGTTAATTTTCGGGCGAGAGTTCGCAGTAGATCGCGGTCTGCGTCGAACGCCAGGATCTCGAACCGCGCGATGCCGCGCTCAGCCAGGCGAGAGCGATAATTCTCGATGGCTCTCTTCTGTGCAGTGTTGCCCATCGCGTGCCTCCGTTCTCTATCCGGATATATAGCCATGGCTTCTTCGGAGCACAAGGTGCCCCGTCATCGGCCAGCACTGGCTCCTGCGCGACGCGCGTTATTGATCACAAAGAATTTCCATCTTGTCGAAGCACTGTGACTTGGCATCATTGTCGCGAAACGGAGTATTTCGCGTCAGGACAGGAACGCGATCAAAGCGCGACCGAAACGTGCAACAGCCGAAAAGCTTCGTGTGGTCGCCGGCGCGGCCCGCGAATCGGCTGTGCCTGCGTTGCCGAAGCCCGATCGACGCTTCGTCAATCTGGTCCTTGCTGGCGCGACAGGCCGCACGGGATTTCGTTCAAGCCGAAACGGATAGCCAAACGCGAGACCGCGTCCCGGAGTAAGGGGCCGCCTCATGAAGATCGCGCTTGGCGCTCGCTACTCAACTGACAATCACCGAGACGCCTCGATCGAGGATCAGTTGCGGCTCTGCTGCTTGCGTGCTGAAAAGCAAGGCTGGACAGTCGTCGACAGCAATACCCACCGCGCGATCTGCGGCGCGTCGCTGTTGCGTCCCGGCCTTCAGGAGCTGATCAGCGATGCGATTGAGGGCAAATTCCTGATCGTGCTCGCAGAGGCGATGGATCGCCTGACGATGACCGCTGCAAACCGGGAGCAGGCCAGGCTGGGCAAACGTTGCAACAGATCCTTCAAGGAAATTCATAGACTCTTAGCAACTCCGGCTTGCTGTGAATGGTAGGCTTATTGCAACGTCTGAGGTCAGTGGTTCCAAACCGTGGCCCCGCTTGTCTTCGACTCGCCGAACTGCCTGCAATTTCGGCTAAAGGCAAGAAGAGCGCCCATTTGTTTGTTCGACACAGGATATCGACGGTCGTCACGGCCACCGAGATTTGTCCGGTCGTTGGACAACCTTCGAAATCTGCAGCTTCTGTGGAGAACGCGAAATGAGAAATTCGGCAGGACTTGGTCCTGAGCCATGATGACACTGGTTAGTCGCCTACGCATGGCAGCGCATCCAGACCGCCTTCGAATCCTGGGCCTTTGTGCGCATGCGGACCTAACTGTCTGCGAGCTAGCGGAGATTCTGGGCGTGTGTCGAGAGCGGGTTGCGCGACACGTCCGGCTGCTCGCCAGAGCCGACTTTCTTTGCTGCAACGAACAGCCTCCGTGGCGCTCGTACCATCTCAACGCAGGATCCAACGACGGCGGGCTGGTTCAATTATTGGTCGATCTCCTGCCCCATCGCGACGGCTATCATAAACAGGACCTGCAGCGGCTCGAAGCGGTACGAGACACGCGGCCGAAGGGGACCGCGTGCTTGATCGTGAAATAGGTCAATCCAATTGGAGCGCGAAGCTACCATGGACAACTCCGCAGACGGTGCGATCGCACAGCCCGACACCCACGGGCGGTCTTCCTTGGCCGCGGTTGATTGCCGCGTTCACGAGCTGCTTCTGAGACAGGAGCGGCAGGAGCGGACGACCCTCAAGCTCATCGCCTCAGAGAACTTTGCGTCCTCGGCCGTGCTGGAAGCGAACGGCTCGATTTTCACGAACAAGTACGCCGAGGGGTACCCCGGTGCGCGCTACTACGCTGGAAACGAGATCGTTGATGAGCTTGAGAATCTAGCCATTGAGCGCCTGAAAACACTATTTGGCAGCGAGCATGCCAACGTCCAGCCTTATTCCGGCTCGCCGGCCAACCAGGCTGTCTATCGTGCGCTTTTGAGTCCCGGTGACAAAGTCATGGGCTTGCCCCTTCCGGAAGGGGGCCATCTGACTCATGGTTGGGCCATCAACTTTTCCGGTACTGACTATCAACGCGTGCCCTATGGGTTGGATGAAACGACACAGCAGATTGACTATGACCGCTTGCGCGAGACAGCCAAGCGGGAACGGCCGCGGCTCATTTGGGTCGGCGGAACTGCTTACCCGCGTGTCTTTGACTACGCGGCAATGGCAGAAATTGCCCTGGAAGCGAACTCCTATCTCGTAGCCGACATTGCGCACATCAGCGGCCTGATTGCCGCGGGAGCGCACCCGAATCCCGTGGGCCATTGCGACGTGGTCAGCAGCACGTCCCACAAGTCGATCCGCGGTCCCCGCGGTGGCTTCATTTTGTCAAGGAACGAAGATCGCTATCAGGCCCTGTATCATACAAAGAGCAAATACAATCTCGCTAGACGAATAGACCGGGCGGTCTTCCCTCACCTGCAAGGCGGGCCTCACATGAATGCCATCGCTGCGCTAGCGGTTGCCTTGCACGAAGCCGCGAACCCGTCCTTCCGAAGCTACGGCCAACAGACGGTCAAGAACGCCAAGGCTCTGGCACATGCACTGCTTGAGCGAGGTCATGACCTGGTGACCGGGGGGACGGACAATCACATGCTGATCCTTGATCTTCGCAATCGGCCACTATCGGGCAAGGCCTATGCCGAGCGACTAGCAAAGGCAGGAATCATCACAAACTTTAATATGGTGCCTGGCGACCCGCGGGATCCGGCTGTCACAAGCGGAATTCGCCTGGGGGCACCAGCAGTGACGTCAATGGGCATGCGCGATGTGGAAATGGAGCAAATTGCTGGCTTCATTGACTCCGTCCTCCAGCGGCCAGACGACGAAGATCTCCATGCCTGCGTGCGAAGAGACGTTGCCGACTTGTGCGCTGCGTTCGAGGTCCCGGGCATCTCCGACAAGTAAGGTGGGCCAAGCAAAATGCCCATACCACATCCAACACCCGAAGCGAGGTATTCATGGCTAAGCAGTTCGTGTTCTCTTCCGAATCGGTTGGCGCGGGGCACCCGGATAAGTTGGCCGACAACATCTCGGATGCCATCCTCGATGCCATCCTCCGCACAGATCCCAAGGCGCGCGTCGCCTGTGAAGCGTTGGTAAAATCAGGGATAGTCGTTCTGGCTGGCGAGATTACCAGCGATGCCCAGGTGGATTACAGCCAAGTTGCGCGCGATACGATTCTCGACATTGGGTACGACGACGAGGCCGTCGGCTTCGACGGCCGGCGTTGCTCCGTCGTCCATGCCCTCACCGAGCAGTCGCCCGACATCAGCCAAGGCGTTGACGAGGGAAGAGGGCAAGACCTGCAGCAGGGAGCGGGAGATCAGGGCCTCATGTTCGGCTACGCATGCCGCGAAACCGATACCCTGATGCCTTTGCCGATCCAGCTCGCTCATCGCTTGACGAAACGGCAGGCGTATGTCCGGAAGGCACAGCTTGGCTGGTTGCGTCCTGACATGAAATCCCAAGTCTCAGTGCGCTATGAGGGGTTGCGCCCGGTCGCCCTGGATACCATCGTCGTGTCGACGCAACATGACGAGCAGGTCTCGCAAGAGACTGTCCGCGAGGGCGTCATTGAGGAAATCATAAAGCCTGTCCTGCCGACCCACCTGGAGACGGAAGGCATCAGAATTCTGGTCAACCCGACGGGGCGGTTCGTAGTCGGCGGGCCGCGCGGCGACTGCGGTCTCACTGGACGCAAGATCATCGTCGATTCCTATGGCGGGATGGGTCGTCATGGCGGCGGCGCCTTCTCGGGCAAGGACCCGTCCAAGGTTGACCGCTCGGCTGCCTATGCGGCCCGCTATGTCGCAAAGAACATCGTCGCCAGCGGACTTGCGGACGTGTGCGAGGTGCAGCTTGCTTACGCAATCGGCGTGGCCAGTCCGGTTTCCGTCATGGTCAACACGTTCGGGACAGCCAGGGTTGAGGAAAGCAGGATCGAGCGCCTCATTCTTGAGTTGTTCGATCTCAGACCGAAAGGCATTATCAAGATGCTTGATCTCTTGCGCCCTATATACCGCAATACAGCCACCTATGGCCATTTCGGCCGTGAAGAGCCTGATTTCACCTGGGAGAAGACAGACAGGGCGGACGAATTGCGTCGCGAGGCAGGACTAGCCGCCCCGTGAAGCCGCCGGCGAGCGAATTGGCAAGCGGAAAGCCCAAGCGGAGACATTGATGCCGGATTATGACGTGCTTTGCATCGGCAATGCCATTGTCGACATCATCGCCCAGTGCGACGAGGAATTCCTCGAGACCAACGGCATCATCAAGGGCGCGATGAACCTCATCGACACACAACGCGCCGAACTGCTCTACAGCCGCATGGGTCCGGCGATCGAGGCGTCCGGCGGCAGTGCCGGCAACACGGCGGCCGGTGTTGCCTCCTTCGGCGGACGCGCCGCCTTCTTCGGCAAGGTCTCCAACGATGCGCTGGGCGAAATCTACGCGCACGACATCCATGCGCAGGGCGTCGCCTTCGACACCACGCCGCTCAAGGGTGAGCCGCCGACGGCGCGTTCGATGATCTTCGTCACCCCCGACGGCGAACGCTCGATGAACACCTATCTCGGCGCCTGCGTCGAGCTCGGCCCGGAGGATGTCGAGGCCGACAAGGCGTCTGGCGCCAAGGTCACCTATTTCGAAGGCTATCTGTGGGATCCGCCGCGCGCCAAGGAAGCAATCCGGCAGACGGCCAAGCTTGCCCATGCGGCAGGCCGCGAAGTCTCCATGACACTGTCGGATTCGTTCTGCGTCGACCGCTACCGCGACGAATTCCTCGACCTGATGCGCTCGGGCACGGTCGACATCGTCTTTGCCAACAGCCACGAGATCAAGTCGCTCTACCAGACGTCGTCGTTCGACGAGGCGCTGGCGCAGATCCGCAAGGATTGCCGGATCGCCGCCGTGACCCGCTCGGAAAAAGGCTCGGTGATCGTGCGCGGCGACGAGACAGTGGTCATCCAGGCGACCGCCATCAAGGAACTGGTCGACACGACGGGCGCCGGCGATCTCTATGCCGCCGGTTTCCTGCATGGCTACACGCAAGGCCGCGACCTGCAGACCTGCGGCGATCTTGGGTCACTGGCGGCCGGATTGGTAATCCAGCAGATCGGCCCCAGGCCGCGGCAGAATCTGCGCCGAGAGGCCGAGCAGGCGGGGTTGCTGTAGATGCGCGGGCAACTAACCAGCTGCCCTACTGACTTGATCATCGCAGTGGCGGAACTGTGTCAAAGCTCGCTGATAGCGACAGCCATTCGCTTCGGAGAACTGACCGATTCTGCTGCCGTGAAGCTCGCTGGAAGAGCGGTGCAAGGCGGGCTTGCCTTGACGGCATTCACCGTCATCGAGATCGCCACCGGCATTTTCCAGAAGCTCAGCTTGGGGAAGGCCAGTAAGGTTCCTGAGGTAACGGAGAACTCGCGGCGGCCGTCGGAGCACTTGACTTGCGATCACGTCCCACGATGCTGAATGCGGGCATACTGGTTCGCCATTGGTATGGGACCAGCGGAATTGGCAGCAGGGCTTCATCTTCGTCAATCTCGACGAGGCGCCGGATGTGGAGCCCGGCATTCGCGGATATTAGGAAGTGCTCGCCTGGCTGGTATTCACATCGCGGTCTGGCTTCCACGATTTTGGGATCGTCGAGGGCAACGAGGAAGGGATTCAAAAACGGGCCCTGACGGGCGGAAAGGGACTATCCCGCCCTCTCCGATCTCCGTGTCAAAACTCTTCGGCAGACGCAGGATCGCATCACGGGGCCCGGCAGCCTTGGCGGCAGCAACATAGTTTCAGTTCATTTCAACAGGTGCTGGCATCTACTGGGTGTATCTCTTATCCGAACAATCGACAATTACCGCAAGCACGGTCCGCTCGATCGCGTCGCCAGCTATTTTCGCGATAAGCCGGTTCTTGAGGGCGCCGAAGCCGAAACGCGACAATCGGTCGCCATTTGCTCTGACGCTCGTCAGATTCTCGTCAGCAGGGGGTGTGCCAATCTGGGAATGCCAGTTGCTCCATCATGGGGAATATTCAACGGAGGCATGAAATGGACGCATTGAACAACGCCAACTCGCCGCGCCGGAACCTCACATGGCAAACTGGGGCTGTTCACGAACTAATCGCTTTTGAACAACCCCTGAGAGACTTGCCACAGGAGCGAGAACAACAAGCCGAAGTTGGCCCGTCCCGTCCTGTTGTCTCAGCCGCAGACCAGCGCTTCAACACGGCGGCCCAGCAGCCACATAGGAGTCTTATCGCAATTTCCAACCGCGGTGCGACTGTCAATTCTGATCAGCCCAAGACAGGCGGGCTTTCGGCGGCCCTGGAGTGCGTCGTGGAGCGTTCCGGCGCGGTCTGGGTAGGTTTTTCCGAGCATCTGGGCGACGGGGATACGCAACAGGTGCCCCTCGTGCAGCGTGGCAAAGGTCAAATCGGGTGGCTCGATGGGCCGGCAGCGGACTATTCTCGGTACTATCAAGGTTTTGCAAATTCAATATTGTGGCCGGCGCTCCACTCGCTGCCGGACCGGATCTCAGGCTCGGAAGAGGATTATAAAAGTTATCGCGACGTCAATGCCTTCATGGCGCGCGCGGTGTCCGAATTGGAAGATAACGCAGTCTACTGGGTTCATGACTATCATTTCCTGCCGCTCGGCGCTGATTTGCACAGACTCGGCATTGACCGGCCGATCGGCCATTTCCTGCATACGCCATGGCCCGAGTCTGACATGATGGAGCGCGTGCCCAATTCTGGCGAGCTAATGAAATGTATGCTCGAGTATGATCTGCTCGGTTTCCAGACCGACCGTGATGTGAGCAATTTCCTCGCCTGTGTCCAATCTCATTTGGGGCTGGAGAGCAAGAACGGGGTCGTTTTCTCGGACCATGGCCAGACGCAATGCCAAAAGTTTCCTATAGGTATCGATCCGAAGCAATTCGAACAGTGTGCCGCAGATTCGCTTGAGGCGCAGAAAGCCTACATTTCGCAGTTGAAACTTGGTGGAGCAAAGCTAGTTATCGGCGTCGATCGGCTCGACTACACCAAGGGCATCGACAATCGGATTAAAGCTTTCGATCTGCTGGCAGTCGAGCCGCAACGTGTCTCGCTCTTGCAAATCGCAACTCCCTCACGTGGCGACATCCAAGCGTACAGCGAATATCGGCGCGACGTCGAAAGACTCGTCAATCAAGTCAACAACCGGCATGGCACGGACGAGTGGATGCCCATTATCTATGAGAACAGGTCGTTCACCCAAGCTGAGATAGCGGGTCTTTACAGAGCCGCGCGTGTTTGCGTTGTGACGCCGTTGCGCGATGGCATGAATCTTGTGGCGAAAGAATACATTGCTGCACAAGATCCGAGCGACCCTGGCGTTCTGGTGTTATCGAAGTTTGCCGGCGCGGCCGAAGACTTCGGCGAGGACGCCCTGCTGGTAAATCCGAGGCTCTCCGACGAGATAGCTACCGCGATCTCAAGAGCGGCCAGCATGCCGCGCGAAGAACGCATCCAACGCTGGCGGAGGATGATGGACAAACTTGAAGCGTATACGATCCACCATTGGTCAGCGGACTTCGTTCGGCAACTGGACAGCAGCCGGGTTACGGTCCCTGCGGATCACTTCCACTATGTTGGCTTGGGCTGGATCAGCGAGGCCCAAATGCCTTCGTATCGGACCGAGCCAGAATTGCACACCGCGCTGACGCGTGCACTGGATAAAAACTGGGTCCTGCCGATCGTATGATGCAGAATATGAAGCACGCGAGCTTTGCCTGCATTTGCGCATCCCTCAATGCCGAGCGCTTGGAGAGAGAGATACTTATCCTGACCGCCTGAATGCGGCTTAAGCGGCTTATCGGGACCACAGTCGGGCTTTGCATCAGACCCTTGAGCCAGGCTCCGTCAGTGTGGTCTCTTGCCGCCGAGCGGAGTCATCACGATTGCCTAGTCACCCGTGATGACGACTGGCGTGCCAATTCCCCTCGGACCACGGTTTGGCGCTCACTCCGAGAAAACCGCTTCTACCACGCACGCATGGCTTGCGGCCGCATCGTTAAACATCGCCACCAATGCGATCTTCTGCATTCTAGAGCGGGATGAAATGAGACTGAATCGGCGGGGATTCCCTTAGGCGTGCAAATCTGATTCAACCTGCTGGCTGGGTCAGGAGG
>NZ_JAMYSA010000113.1:0-18443 GCF_040321735.1 Mesorhizobium sp. M0293 | reverse complement strand
CGACAATACCGCGCGGAGGCGCAACGAAGCGGTCCGTCCGCATCAAACCCGCCGCTTCGCGGCGGCGGTCGCGCCATCGCCGACATCTGCCGAAAATCGAAATCCCCATAGCCATCGCCTGTGGCCCACGGGTTCCTTCCTCGGGGAGTTTCGTACGCCTGCCGGCGCCCGAAACTCTTCACGGAAGCGGACCGGCAGCTTCCTGACATGGAAGCGGTCCTTAGGACCTTGACAGACATCGACGTGATCTGACCAATCCGGCCCTTCAGGCCGGGAACAGGAATGCCGAAGCGGGATCAAAAAAGACGCGCTGACCTGAAGTGGCGGCGCTATTCGCTTCCTCCGCGTCAGAGGTCGGCCTGACGTCGATCTCATCTCCGCCGGATGTGCGCGCCACGACGCGCCGGCGATCGCCGAAGAAGGCGGTATCGACGATCTCGACGGCGAGCGCCGCGCTGGCTGGCCCAGGCGTGAGGCGGAAGGCCTCCGGGCGCACCATCAGCCGGACCCTCTGGCCTTGGCCAAAGGACGTTGTTGTCTTGATGCCGGTCACGATCGAGCCGTCGGCGAGGCGGATCGTTGACGCACCGCCCGCGGTTTGCAAATGCTCTGCGGGCAGGAAATTCGAGTTGCCGATGAAGCCGGCGACAAACTCGCTTGAGGGCCTGAGATAAAGGTCCTCACCAGTGCCGATCTGTTCGATACGGCCTTCCCTGAACAGAGCGATACGATCCGAAAGATGCAGCGCCTCTTCCTGGTCGTGCGTGACATAGAGGATGGTGACGCCTGTCTCGCGGTGGATGCGGCGGATCTCCGCCTGGATCTCCTGTCGCAGCTTCTTGTCGAGCGCCGACAGCGGCTCGTCCATCAGCAGGATCGGCGGGTCGTAGGCGAGCGCGCGGGCAAGCGCCACGCGCTGCTGCTGGCCGCCCGACAGCGCGCCGGGATGGCGGTCGGCGAAGTTTTCGAGGCGCACCAGCGCCAGCATGTCGGCAACCTTGCGCTTGATCTCGCCGTCCGGCCGGCGGCGCACGCGCAGCGGAAAGGCGACATTCTCGGCGACGCTCAGATGCGGAAACAGCGTGTAGCGCTGGAAGACCATGCCGATGTTGCGCTTGTGCGACGGCACCGAAAGCAGCGACTTCTCCTCCAGGAGCACGTCACCCGAGCTCGGATCCTGGAAACCGGCGATGGCGTAGAGCGTCGTCGACTTGCCGGAGCCCGACGGGCCGAGGAACGTCAGGAACTCACCCTTGGGCACATCGATGGTGACATCATGGACGGCGACGAAGGCGCCGAACGTCTTTCTCACCGCGCGTATGGACAGGAACGGTCGGGTCATCTGGACAATTTTCTGCGAAGGAGTGCGGTCACGATCATCAGGCACAAGGTCAGGCCGACGAGCAGGCTGGAGGCGGCGGCGACGACCGGGCTGAGGTCGGCGCGCAGGCTGCCCCAGATCTTCACCGGCAAGGTCTGCAAGGTCGGGCTTGCCATGAAGATCGCCACCACGACCTCGTCCCACGAGGCCAGGAAGGAGAAGATCGCCGCCGAAAAGATGCCGATCCTGATCGATGGCAAGGTGATCCTCAGCCGTGCCTGAAACGGGCTGGCGCCGCAGACGATAGCTGCATCCTCGACGGATTTATGAAAACCCTCGAGCGCCGCGGTGATCGGGATGATAGCGAAAGGCAGCGCCAGGACGGTGTGGGCGATGACGAAGCCGATCGTGGTGCCGGCAAGGCCGATGCGCAGGAAGAAGGCGTAGATGGCGATGGCGAAGACGACGACCGGCAGCACCATCGGCGTCAACAGCAATCCGCGCAGGAGTTGCCGTCCGCGAAACTCACCCCTGACCAGGCTGAAGGAGGCAAACAGGCCGATGATGACGGCGAGGATAGCGGCCATGGCGGCAATCCGAGCACTGGTCAGCGCGGCATCGATCCAGGTCGGGTCGGCTAGCAATTGCTGGTACCATTTCAGCGTCCAGCCGGGCGGCGGAAAAGCCAGCCAGCGCGACGAGCCGAATGACAGGAGCACGATGAAGACCACCGGCAGCAGCAGGAAAGCCGCGACTGCCGCCGTGAAGCCGACAAGCGCCACGCGCAGCCACCCGAGCCTGTCATACTCGAGCAGCATCCTCAGATCCCTCCGCCGGCGCGCCTGGCGCCGACCAGGCGAAGCTGGATCGCGTAGAGCGCCATGGTGACGACAAGCAGGGCGAAGGCGGCCGCACTTCCTAACCCCCAGTTGAGCAGCGACTGCACCGTCTGGGCGATCATCTCGGCCAGCATCATGTTGGACGTACCGCCGAGGAGCGCGGGCGTGACGAAGTAGCCAAGCGACATGACGAAAACCATCAGGCCGCCGGCGGCGACGCCGGGAAGCGACAGCGGCAAAAGGATGCGGCGGAACGCCTCGAACGGGCTCGCGCCGCAAAGGGCCGCAGCGCGCAGCGTCATCGGGTCAATGGCGCGCAAAGTGCCGACCAGCGGCAGGATCATGAAGGGCAGCATGATGTAGACCATGCCGATGGTGACGCCGGCCAGATTGTTGATGAGGGGCAGCGGCTCGTGGATGATACCGAGCCCCATAAGCGCCCTGTTGATCACCCCGGTCCGCTGCAGCAGCACCATCCACGCATAGGTGCGGGTGAGGAGGTTCGTCCACATTGACAGGATGATGATACCGAAGACGATCGAGCCCATGGCCGGTGGCATGATCGCCAGCATCCAGGCAACCGGGAAAGCCACAAGGATGGTGACGGCGGTGACAACGGCGGCGACCAGGAAGGTGTTGAGGAACACCCGCACATAGGTGCCGCTGCCGAGGAGCGTGGCGTAATTCTGCAAGCCCGGTTCGGGATCGGTGACACTGCGCAGCAGCAGGGCGACCACCGGCACGATGAAGAACAAGCCGACCAGAAGCAGAGCCGGCAAGGCGCTGCCGCTGCCGGCCGGCAGGCCGGCAACTGAGCCGCGTCTGAAAGAATTTCCTTGCATCGAGCGGTCCTGTCTCGAAACGGGGCGCGCAAGTCGCGCCCCGTCAACCTGCAGCGGTGTTACTTGGTCTGCCAAGCATACCAACGCGTGGCGATCTCGTCGCGATGCTGCGCCCAGTAGTTCATGTCGAGGTTGATCTGGCCATCGACATGGGCATCAGGCAGGGCCTTGACCGCATTGGCGGGCATCTCGGCCTTGGCCTTGGCATTGATGGGCGCATAGCCGCTTGCCTCGGCGAATTTCGCCTGGCCGGTCGGGCTGGTGGCGGCAGCGAGGAACTTCATGGCACTGCCCTTGTTCTTCGCGCCCTTCGGCACGACGAGCACGTCGGCGGCGGTAAGGTTCTGGTTCCAGGCGACGCCTACGTCGGTGCCGTCCTGCTGGAGGGCGAAAACACGCCCGTTCCACAACTGGCCGAACGCGGCCTCGCCGGAAGCAATCAACTGCTGCGATTCAGCGCCGCCGCCCCACCAGACGATATTGGACTTGATGGTGTCGAGCTTCTTGAAGGCACGGTCGAGATCGAGCGGATAGAGCTTGTCCGCCGGCACGCCGTCGGCCAGCAGAGCGATCTCGATGACGCCCGGCGCCGACCATTTGTAGAAGGTCCGCTTGCCGGGAAACCTCTTGGTGTCGAACATGTCGGCCCAGCCCGTCGGTTCGCCTGTGACTGTGCCCTTGTTCCAGGCGAGCACGAAGGAATAGTAGAAACTGCCGACGGCATGCTCGTTGCTGAAGCGCGGGTCGAGATCGGCCTTGGGCACGACCGCATAGTCGATCGGCTCCAGCAGCCCGTCCTTGGCGGCCTTTATGGCGAAATCCATTTCCACGTCGACGACATCCCAGGTGACATTGCCGGCGTCTACCATAGCCTTGAGCTTGCCGTAGTCGGTTGGTCCGTCCTGCAGCACCTTGATGCCGGAGCTGGCTTCGAAGGGGGCTGCCCAGGATTTGGTCTGCGCTTCCTGCGTGGTGCCGCCCCAACTGGTGAACGCCATCTCATCGGCCTTGGCGGCGGTCGCCACGAGCAGTCCGGCCAGCAGGCCGGTCAGGATCAGTTTCATGTCATTCTCCTCTGTTGGTCTGTTCTTGTTTTTCTCAGTGCACCCACGCCCCACGCTCCTCAGCGCATGACGAAGGGATCGGGGATCGGCTCGTCCGAAGTCTTGATCCAGACGGACTTCGAGCGTGTGTAGTCTCTGATGGCATCGAGCCCGCCTTCGCGACCGAGGCCTGACAGGCCGTAGCCGCCGAAGGGAACGAGCGGCGATACGGCACGATAGGTGTTGACCCAGACGACACCGGCATGGATGTCGCGCGCCATGCGATGGGCCTTGCCGAGATTGCTGGTGAATACGCCGGAAGCCAGGCCGAAGGGCGTGTCGTTGGCGAGTGCCAGCGCTTGCGCCTCGCTGTCGAAGCCAAGCACGCTGAGCACCGGACCGAAAAGTTCCTCGCGCACACAGGGCAGGTCGGCGCTGCCGGCATCGACAATGGTCGGTGCGTAGTAGAAGCCGCTGCCGGCCGGCCGTGTTCCGCCGGTGATCAGCATGCCACCCGCGGCGAGGCTTTCCGCGACAACCTTCTCGATCCAATCGCGCTGACGCAGCGTGGCCAGCGGACCCATTTCGGTGGCCGGATCCTGCGGATCGCCGATGCGGATCGCCTCGGCCTTGCGCTTCAGGCGGGCGAGGAATTCATCCTTTACCGAACGCTCGACCAGCAGGCGAGATCCCGCGACGCAGCTCTGGCCGGTCGCCGCGAAAATACCGGCGACGACCGCGTTGGCGGCGCTGTCTAGGTCGGCGTCGGCAAAGACGACGACCGGGCTTTTGCCGCCGAGCTCGAGCGTGGTGTAGGCAAGATTCTCCGCAGTGTTCCGGACGATGGCGCGCGCCGTCGACGGACCGCCGGTGAAGGCGACGCGCGAGACCAGCCTGTGGCTGGTCAGGCGCTGGCCGCACTCCTGGCCGAAGCCGGTGAGGATGTTGACGACGCCTCGGGGAAAGCCGGCCTCCTGGACGAGTTCGGCAAAAGCCAGCAGCGGCGCCGGGCCATCCTCGGAGGCCTTGAGCACGACCGTGCAACCGGCGGCGAGCGCCGGGCCGAGCTTGACGGCCGAGAGGAAGAGTTGCGAATTCCACGGTACGACAGCGGCAACGACGCCGATCGGCTCGCGGCGGATGGTAACGTCGAGATCCGGCTTGTCGATCGGCACATGCGCGCCTTCATGCTTGTCGGCGAGCCCGCCATAATAGCGGTAGTAGTCGCCGACATAGGCGATCTGGGCGCGGGTCTCGCGGATGATCTTGCCGGTGTCGCGCGTCTCGAGTTCGGCCAGGCGCCCGGCATTGGCGGCCACGAGGTCGCCGAGCTTGACCAGCAGTTTTCCGCGCGCCGTCGCTGTCATCCTTTGCCATGGGTCTGAGCACAGCGCGCTTTGCGCCGCCTCGACGGCACGATCGACGTCGGCTTCGCTTGCCGCCGGCATCTTTGCCCAGGCCGCGCCGGTCGACGGGTCGACACTGTCGAACGTGGCGGACGGCTCGTCGAAGCGGCCGTCGATGAAGTTCCTGAAGAGGGCGTCGGTCATGGGCTCGCGATCAGAGGAAGGCCGGCATCACCCGGTCGATGAACAGTTGCAGCGATTTCATCTTGCGCTCGTGCGAAAGGCCGCTGTCGATCCAGATCGAGTACTGGTCGTAGCCGAGCGTCTCGTAGGCTTTCAGCCGGGCGATGACCTCATCAGCCTCGCCGATCACCAGATTCTGGCGGATCTTGTCGGGCGCGTATTGCGGCATGGCCGCGATCTCGTCCGCCGTCAGCGGTTCCAATATGCCTTGATCCACGGGCTTTTTGTTCTGGAACCAGGCGCCGAACTGGCAGTAGAAAGTCGACAGGTCCTGCGTGAGGCGATCGGCGTCGGCCGCGTCCTCGGCGACGAATGTGTGCATTAGAAGCATGATTTCCGGCCGAGCTATCTCCGGGTGCGCTGCGCAGGCGGCGTCGAAGCGCTGCATCAGGCTCGTCACCTCCTCATCGCCGGAAGCCAGCGGCGTCACCTGGACCTTGCATCCATTGGCGACGGCGAAATCGTGCGAGTTCGGGTCGCGGGCCGCTACCCAGATCGGTGGGTAGGGTTTTTGCACAGGCTTGGGCGAGGAGGTGGTCGGCGGGAATTGCCAGAACTCCCCGGAGAGTTCGAAGTCACCGTCCCAAAGGCCGCGGATCGCCGGTATGATCTCGCGCATGCGCTGGCCGGCGCCCCAGGCGTCGAGGCCTGGAAAGATGCGCTGATATTCGTAGCTGTAGGCGCCGCGCGCGATGCCGATATCGAGGCGGCCGCCACTGATGACGTCGGTCATCGCCGCTTCGCCAGCAAGCTTGATCGGGTGCCAGAAGGGCGCAATCACGGTTCCCGTGCCGAGGCGGATCCGGCTGGTTTTGGCTGCGAGATAGGCGATGTTGATGAAAGGGTTCGGCGAGATGGTGAATTCCATGCCGTGATGCTCGCCGATCCAGGCGGTCTCGAAGCCTGCCTGCTCTGCCAGCAGGATCAGCTCCTCGAGCTCGGTCAGAAGCTCGGAATGCGGTTTGGCGAGGTCCGACCGTTCCATATGCACGAAGAGCGAGAATTTCATCCCTGGTCACCTGTGTTGACGGCAGAAGCGTCGGCCCTGGCGAGCGGGCGAACCTCGCCTTCGACATCGTTGCCGACATAGACGCCGAATGCGTCCACCGAGCATTCCCTGATATAGCGCGCGAGCATCGAGCGGATCGCCGGATCGGCGATCTTCAATCCTTCGATCGCGCCGATCTCGATGAGCCTGATGCCGCGATCGCTGGAAGCGGGCACGTCGAACGTGCCGCGATAATAGACATGGGTGCGCGAAACAGTCCCGGCGTCGTCCCAGACGGCGAAAAGGAAGCCGAGCTGGGCCTCGATGGCCTTCGCCGCAAGCAGGCCTCGAAGGGTTTTGGCATCGCCGGCCGAGCCTAAGCCTCGGCCACGCGGCAACTCGAAACCGTCAGCCGTTTCCAGGAACAGGATCCGGCCGCCATTTTCGAGAATGGCGCCGACATCGGTGCCGGGCTGCGTGGCCGCCAGCGCGTCCTGGCTGAGGCCGGGTGCGATATAGGCGCCGCGGCAATAGCCGAGCGGCTGCGATGAGTTGTGCTCGAAATCGCGGACGCGGCCGATGAGGATCGAATGATCGCCGGCATCGACCAGGCGCTCCATGTCGCAGTCGAAGGACGCGACGGAGCCGTCCAGCACGGGGCTGCCGGTCCGTCCCGGCCGCCAGGCCACGGAGGCGAACTTGTCGGCGGCTTTCGAGGCGAAGATGCCGGACGCTGCCTTCTGACGCTCGTTGAGGACGTTGATGGCGAAGCTTTTGGATGTCGCGAAGACGGGATGGCCAAGCGCTTTGTGGGCGATGCAGATGAGCACCAGTGGTGGATCGAGCGACACCGAGGTGAAGGAGTTGGCGGTGAAGCCACGCGGCTCGCCTTCGGGTCCGATCGTGGTGACGATGGTAACGCCGGTGAGGAAGGAGCCCATTGCGCGGCGGAGCTCGCCGTTGTCGAAACCGGCGTCCGCTTCCGCGGCGCTTCTTTGCTCGATCGCTTCGTCCTCTCCGAGGAAGTCGACGATGTGACGCGTCGTCAGATCGGGTGCCGCGACCGCCATCATGTGCCTCTCGCTTGGCAGCACTGTGCAGCGGCCATGCGGCGCCAGGCGCGCCATCGCCGCCGACATTGCCGGCGAAGAATTCCTGTCCTCCGAGCCGGTCATGAACAGGGCCGGCATGCCCAGCTTCGGCAGGCGGGCAGTGTGATCGCCGTCGGCACGAGCGAACAGGTTATAGGTGCGGGCGTAGCCTTCGGGGTCGACCCTGCTCAATGCGGATGCCGTCGTCTGCGCTGCCGCTTCCAGCTCGACCGGCACCGGATCTCCGAACCAGCGGGCAATGGTCTGTGCCGTGCCGGCAGCGTCGTTGCGGCCGTTGAGCGCCGCCGCGCGCTCGCGAACGGCCGCGGCCAGCTCGGGCGGACGCCGGAACACCGCATTCAGGGACACGATGCGGTGCACGCGCCCCGGCGCGCGCAGGGCCAACTCTTGGGCAACGAGCGCACCCATCGAATGGCCGACGACGGACACCTTGTGGAGGCCGAGATGGTCGAGCAGGCGAACGGCCTGGTCGGCGTAGTCGGCCAGTTCCGGGTGCTGCGGCGGCAGCGGCGAAAGGCCATGGCCGAGCATGTCGATGGCGATCACGTCGAAGCGGTCGGCCATACGCTCGATCTGCGGTTGCCAGATCGCGGCGTTCATGCCGACGCCGTGGATGAACAGTACCGGCGTCCCCGATCCGGCACGGATGAAGCCGGTGCCGTCGGGCGCCGTGCTCTGTTGAGCCCATGCGGATGCGGAAGCGTCAGCCATGCAGGTCCCCAAGTTCCTTGAGGTCCTGGTAGCGGTCGCCAATGCGGTGATGCGGGCGACCGCCGATCGACGCGCCGAGCGCGACCACCAACTCGTCTGGCGTCGGCGCATCGCCGATCTGGAAATGCACCGTCAGGTAATGCGAGCGCCGTCCCTCGTCATTCTTGTCCATCAGCGGGATCATGATCGGCGTGTTCGGCCCACCGCGCAGATTGGTGAAGGCAAGATAGGTCTTGGCGCCGACGGCGCGGCGATAATGATTGCCGAAATGCAGCGTATGGATCAGCGCCGATGCATGTTCGATCTCGCCCGACGTACCGCAAATGGCGGCCTTGCCATAGCCCTCGATCGCCTCGCCGGACCCGGCGATGGCAATGATCTCGCGCGTCAGGATTTCCGCGATCACTGGCGCACAAGCGCGGATTTCAGGCGACAGATCTTCGGTGAAACCACGTCCTGTCCAAGGGTTTGTCAGCACCGCAGCGACGCCGATCAAGCGCAGCGGACGGGGAGCAGCCTTGCCGCCTTCGATCAGCGTGTTCTCGGTATAGGTAACGATCTTGCGAATGGCAGGCTGCATGGAATCCTCAGTTCGGCGATGCCAACGGGATAGTCAGATCCCCGTATCATCTTATGGTATACCATGCTATGGACCGCCAAGCACCTTGTCAACCCGGCCTGGAATCTGTTTTCGTGACCGCGCAGGAGACCACACATGCCAGACGACACGCTTCGCATCGACCGCAGCGCCAAGACCTTGAGGACACTGGCGCTGGAGCGCATGCGCGACGCAATCATGGATTTCCATTTCCAGCCCGGCGAAAGGCTGGTCGAGCGACCGCTATGCGATCAGCTTGGCGTCAGCCGTTCCGTCGTGCGCGAGGTTCTGCGGCAATTGGAGGCCGAGGGACTGGTGCAGATGATCCCTGGGCATGGGCCGGCTGTGGCCAGGCCGGATCTCGGCCGCACCGATGAGATTTACGAACTTCGAGCTCTGCTCGAAGGCATTGCGGCCCGCGCCTGCGCGCTGTCGGCCACCGGCGAGCAGTTGGCAACGCTCGAACAGGCGCTGACGGATTTGTTCGCTGCGTGGTCCTCAGGGACGCCGCCCCCCGGGAGGCGGGCGACGACGAAATTCTACGAGGCACTGTTCGAGGCCGCTGACAAGCGCGTCGCCTGGGAAATCGTCAGCGGGCTGAATGTCCGCATCAACCAGCTTCGTTCGATGACCATCGTCTCGACCAACCGGCGCGAAGCGGCGATCGCCGAGATGAACGAGATCATGGATGCAATCCGCGCACGCAAGCCGGAAGAGGCGGAAGCCGCAGCGCGGCGGCATGTCGAGTCCGCCTGGAAGATCGCCCGGAACACACTTCGCTTTGATTCTCTTTAGTCTGGCCACCCAACTTCCAAAAAAGGCGGATTCGCTATCAGAACGTGCCTCTGGGGCTAGTTCGCCCGCGTCGCCTAGCGACGTCCGCTTATAGTGATGGGCGGAGCCGTCGTGAACGCCCGGATTTTGGCGCAAAGCTGCCGTTGACATCGTACCCAACGTAGGATGGCTTCGGGTCACGAATGCTGGTTCCGGCCAATTTCGACTTCCAAGAAGAGAATTCGACTCCGGCGCTCTCGAAAGGGTCAAACTCTCACCTTCCGAGTGCGTACTCTCATCGTCGGCAGGTTGGCTGACTGGTGCAGGGCTGCCATAGACAATCAGATTGCATCAACTGCGGCGTAGAGCTGGTCTCCTGCTGGCGATCCTTCGCCAAAATCAAAAGCTCCATCTTAGCCAAACTACGCCAGAGCTTGCGAGCGATTGGTGAGCAGCCTTCGCACAATCGCTGGTGTGTCTGAGGCTAACTTATTGAAATGATTGGCGCACCCGACAGGATTCGAACCTGTGACCTCTGCCTTCGGAGGGCAGCGCTCTATCCAGCTGAGCTACGGGTGCTTTCAGGACCGATGATCCGGAAAACGAACCAGCCGGCGAACCGGCAAGTCACGGCTTCTTAGCGGAAGCCGGGGCGGGCTTCAACGGGCAAATCGAATAGCACTTGCCTCCTCAGGCAGGTTGTAGGTTCGAATCCTGTCGGATGCGCAAGTGGCTATGTGCCGGAGCTGTGGCGCTCAATCACGAATGTCGTTCCTCACGCCAGATCATCGTATCCACCGCAATGACGTTCGCTGCGCTTTAAAGCGGGAGACGCGTGGCTTAAAGCTATCGGCCACGGAATGGTAGGAAACAGCATGATCACAGGTGAACTTCGCTCGAAGATCGATGCCGTCTGGAACGCCTTCTGGGCAGGCGGCATTGCCAATCCCCTCGAGGTCATCGAGCAGATCACCTACCTGCTGTTCATGCGCGGGCTGGACGATGCCGAGCAGCTCGAGGAGAACCGCTCGACGCGAACCGGTCAGCCGATGCGCCGTTGCATCTTCAAAGAGGGCAAGGACGGAATTGGGAAGAATGGCGGCGTCGCCTATTCGGACATGCGCTGGTCGCGGCTAAAAAACGAAGACGCCGGCACGATGTTTTCGATCGTCTCCGAGCACGTTTTCCCGTTCCTGCGCACCATGGCGGAGGATGGCACCGCGCACGCCACGCACATGAAGGGTGCGCGCTTTACCATTCCGTCGCCGGCGCTGCTGGTGAAGGTGGTCGATCTTATCGACAAGCTGCCGATGCAGGACCGCGACACCAAGGGCGATCTCTACGAATACATGCTGTCGAAAATCGCCAGCGCCGGCCAGAACGGCCAGTTTCGTACCCCGCGCCACATCATTGAACTGATGGTGGAGATGACGGCGCCGACGCCGAAGGATATCATCTGCGACCCCGCCTGCGGCACCTGCGGCTTCCTGGTCGCGGCCGGCGAATATCTGCGCGACAACCATCCCAAGATGTTCCATGACCAGGAGAGCCGCGACCATTTCAACGAGGGGATGTTCCACGGCTTCGACTTCGACAACACCATGCTGCGCGTCGGCTCGATGAACATGACGCTGCACGGCGTCGAGGATCCCGACATCCGCTACAAGGATTCGCTCAGCCAGGAGCATGCCGGCGACGAGGACCGCTATTCGCTGGTGCTGGCCAATCCGCCCTTCGCCGGCTCGCTCGACTACGAGACCACAGCGAAGGATCTGCTCGCGATCGTCAAGACCAAGAAGACCGAGCTTCTGTTCATGGCGCTGTTTCTGAAGCTGCTGAAGCCCGGCGGCCGTGCGGCGGTGATCGTGCCGGACGGTGTGCTGTTCGGCTCGTCAACCGCGCACAAGGAAATCCGCCGCATGCTGGTCGAAGACCATCGGCTTGACGGCATCGTCTAGCTGCCCTCGGGCGTGTTCCGGCCTTATGCCGGCGTCTCGACCGCGATCGTCCTGTTCACCAAGACCAATTCAGGCGGCACGGACTATGTCTGGTTCTATGATTGCCAGGCCGACGGGTTTTCGCTGGACGACAAGCGCAACGCTTCGCTGCCGGGCGAAAAGCTCGGGCCGACGCCAGGCCATTATGAAGCCGGTCATTTCGTCAACCTGACGCTCACCGACGAGGAGCTGGCGAAGAACAATTTGCCCGACATAGCCGCGCGGTGGGCCGAGCGATCGGGTGCGGAGCGCAGACGCGCACGCACCGACCAGAGCTTTTGCGTCCCCAAGGCTGAGATCGTGGGGGCCAGCTACGACTTATCTCTCAACCGCTACAAGGAGGTGGTGCACGAGTCCGTCAAGCACCGCGCGCCGAAGGAAATTATCGCTGAGTTGAAGGCGTTGGAGAAGGAGATTATCGAGGGGCTGGACGAACTGGAGGCGATGCTGTGAGGGTTGTTGCGCTTCCTTTCGAGCGGGTGTTTGAAGATACTTCTTCCGGTAACTTGAAGGTTCAGAAAGGCGACTACGTTTCAGTCGGTCGGCATCCAATCGTTGACCAAGGTCAGGAGTTCGTCGGCGGATTCACTGACGACCCCGCCTATCTCGTCAAAGGCAAAGGACCGTGGATCATTTTCGGTGACCACACCCGCGCGCTAAAATTCGTGGATTTTCCCTTTTGTATGGGTGCTGACGGCGTTAAGGTTTTGAAGCCAAAGCCGGACGTAGAAGCAGACCCGCGATTCCTTTATCACTTCCTGAGCGCTAACGAGATACCGAGTGCAGGATATAGCCGGCACTACAAGTTTCTGAAGCGCCTCGAAATCCCTCTCCCACCGCTCCCCGAGCAGCGGCGGATTGCGGCGATCCTGGACAACGCAGATGCGTTGCGCCGCAAGCGTAAGCGCGCCATCGAACTGCTCGACAGCCTCACGCAGTCGATCTTTCTGGAGATGTTTGGAGAAGAGCCGAAGCAACTGTCACGGTGGGGCGAGCCGGTTCCATTGTCAGAAGTGGCCAACATAGGTTCCGGTATCACAAAGGGCCGGAAGCTTAACGGGAGTAGCACAAGACGGGTGCCTTATCTGGCCGTAGTGAATGTGCAAGATCGAAGACTGGAGCTATCGGCTGTCAAATTTATCGAGGCAACGAATGCCGAGATCGCCCGCTATCGCCTTGAACTGAACGACCTGCTACTTACCGAGGGTGGTGATCCGGACAAGTTGGGAAGAGGCACCTTGTGGACGGGTGACCTGGACGAAGTCATCCATCAAAATCACGTATTTCGAGTTAGAATTATCTCGAATCGTATCTTGCCCTTGTTTCTGAGTTGGCTAGTTGGAAGCAGCTATGGGAAGAAATATTTTTTGAGGGTGGCTAAACAGACAACGGGAATTGCTTCAATTAACAAGACGCAGCTTTCAGCATTTCCGACCATTATTCCTCCGTTGCAGTTGCAACAGGAATTCGCGCAAGCAGCAGAGCGCATAGCAGGCGAGGCAAGGCGATTTGCGCTTGCCGTGGATCAAGTAGATACGCTCTTCTCCTCCCTTCAGCACCGCGCTTTCTCGGGTCAGCTTTAGCTATGTCCGACGCGCTCGCCGGAACCGACCTCGAAATCGACCTGATCGTCGCTGACTATTTCGATATGCGGTCATTGGAATTGGCCGGCGGTCCGTTCGTCAAGTCGCAGCGCAATGCGGCATTGCAAGAACTCACCGGCCGCAGCCGTGGCTCGATCGAGTTCAAGCACCAAAATATCAGTGCGGTGCTCTATCAGCTCGGTATGCGGTGGATCACCGGCTACAAGCCAATGTCGAATTTTCAGCGCGCGCTGGTCGACGGCGTCGAACGCCATATCGTCCGCAATCCGGCACTCTTCGAGAACCCGATCTCGGCGGCGTCCGCGCCCGACTTGCAAGAGCCTCAACCACTTTTCTTCGAAGCACCACCCGTCACGGCTTTCGAGGCTGTGCCGCCTGTCCTTGAGCGGATCGTGCGAAAGTTTGATCCGGCACTGCGGGACGCTCGTAACCGACAATTGGGTAAGAACGGCGAGGAACGCGTCTTCTTTGCCGAGCAGTCCGGCTTGCGCGTGGCCGGGCGCGACGATCTTGCCCGGAAGGTGCGTTGGGTTTCGGCTGAGGATGGCGACGGCGCGGGCTATGACATCCGTTCGTTCGATCCAGGCGGCCGCGAGCGGCTGATCGAGGTGAAGACGACTACTGGTCACAAGCGGACCCCGTTCCTGCTTTCAGAGAATGAACGGTCCTTCTCGGAGGAACGGCCTGATGCGTTCCGGCTGGTGCGGCTGTTCGACTTCGCTCGCGAGCCACGCGCCTTCGAACTCACTCCACCATTGGATAGATCGGTGCTGTTGAAAGCCGCGACCTGGCGGGCAGAATTCTGACGCGGTTGAATATTTGAAACTGCTTGCGAATTCTTTCCGCTACCGTAGTTTTCAGCGATGTCCAACTTCACTTTCCTCGCTGCTGAGTTTCCACCCGTCCACGAGGCGGCGATCGGGGCCGGGCGATGACCGGTGTTCGCTTCGAATTCGATTGGGATCCGGGCAAGGCGGCGATCAACCGGCGAAAGCACCGCGTGAGTTTCGAAGAGGCAATGAGCGTCCTAGCCGATCCGCTTGCGCTGTCGCGGTTGGATGATGAGTCTGGCGAAGGTGAGGAAAGATGGGTTACACTGGGCATGAACGGCGCGGCCAAATTGCTGGTCCTGGTGCACACCTATGTCGAGCTGTCCGGCGACCGGGCAGCGATACGCATTATTTCGGCCAGAACCCCAACACGCCGCGAGGCGAAGCAGTATGAAACCGGGTGACCCAATGAAGGAAGAATACGATTTCTCCGGTGCAGAGCGCGGCAAGTTCCACCGCACGGGCGCCCGTCTCGTCCCGCCGGTGCATCTCGAGCCCGACGTGCTCGACTATTTGTCCGAACGCGCGGCGGCGCGCGGCGTCTCGTTGAGTACGCTGGTCAATACGCTGTTGAGGAAGGACATCGAGATGATCGCCGCGGCCGAGTAAGCAGGCCGGCCCCGCGCATGTCCAACTTCACTTTCCTCGCCGCCGAATTTCCGACCGTTCACGAGGCGGCGGTGGAAGCCGAGCGGCAGGCGGGAGTGTCGCCGACGGCGGCGGCGTTCTTCGCCGGCAAGACTGTGGAACTCGCGGTCAAATGGGCGTTTCGCAGCGATCCTGGTCTTAAGCTTCCATATCAGGACAATATCGCCGCGCTGCTGCATGAACCGAGCTTTCGCCGCGCGGCGGGCGAAGCGGTGTTCGCCAAGGCGAAGTTCATCAACACGCTGCGCAATCGCGCCGTGCATGAGGAAAAGACTATCCGGCCAGGCGATGCTGCCGGGGCAGTCAAGGAACTGTTCCACGTCTGCTTCTGGCTCGCGCGCACTTACGCGCTCAAGGCAAAGCCTGCGGACGGCCTTGCCTTCGACGCCTCGGTGCTGGCGCGCCGCGACGAGACGCTTAAGAAGGCCTTCGCGCATCTGAAGGCGCAGCAAGCCGAGCTCGACGCCAAGAACGGCGAACTGACCAAGCTGCTTTCCGACCGGCAGAACCTCGACGCCGAATTGCAGCGCCTGCGTGCCGAAGTGGCCGCCGCCCGCCGTGCCGCCGAGGCGACTCCCTCCACGCATGACTACAACGAGGCCGGGACCCGCGACCGCTACATCGATCTGCTGCTGCGCGAGGCAGGCTGGGCGCTGGACAAAGCGGAAGACATCGAGTTTCGGGTCGAGGGAATGCCCAACGAGCAAGGCGTCGGCTTTGTTGATTATGTACTGTGGGGCGCCGACGGCAAGCCGTTGGGCCTGGTCGAGGCCAAGCGCACGCGCAAGGATGCGCGCCAGGGCCAGCAGCAAGCAAAGCTTTATGCCGATCGGCTGGAAGCGCGCTATGACCAGCGACCGGTCATTTTCTATTCGAACGGTTACGAGCACTGGATCTGGGACGATCAAAGGTATCCGCCGCGCCAGGTTGGCGGCTTCTACAAGTGCGATGAGTTGGAACTGCTGGTCCAGCGCCGCACCAGCCGGAGAAAGCTGACCGAGACCCGCATCGATACCAAGATCGCCGGCCACAAGCGGCCCTATCAGCAGCGCGCTATCCGCGCCATCGCTAAGAGTTTCGAGGACGACGGCGAGCGCAAGGCGTTGCTGGTCATGGCGACCGGCTCCGGCAAGACGCGCACGGTCATCGCGCTAGTCGACCTGTTGATGCGTGCCGGTTGGGTAAAACGCGTGCTGTTCCTCGCCGACCGTGTCGCGCTGGTCAACCAGGCGGCCGGCGCGTTCAAGGCACATCTGCCGGATTCAGCGCCGGTCAACCTCGTGACCGAACGGACCAGCGAGGGCCGCGTTTTGCTGTCGACCTATCCAACGATGATGAACCTGATCGATGGTAAGGCCGACGAGAAGCGCAAGTTCGGACCGGGCCACTTCGACCTGATCGTCATCGATGAGGCGCATCGCTCGGTCTACCAGCGCTACCGGGCTATTTTTGAATATTTCGACTCTTTCCTTGTCGGCCTGACGGCGACGCCCAAGGATGAGATCGACCACAACACCTATTCACTGTTCGACCTGGAAGACGGTGTCCCGACCGATGCCTATTCGCTCGACGAGGCGGTGGCCGATGGCCATCTGGTGCCGCCAAAGGCGATTTCCGTGCCGCTGAAGATCGTGCGCTCCGGCCTGCGCTACGACGATCTGAGCGACGAGGAGAAAGACCGTTGGGACATGCTGGAATGGGGCGAAGAGGAAATCCCCGACAGCGTCGACGCCGCCGAGGTCAACAAGCGGCTCTTCAATGCCGACACCGCGGACCTCGTTGTTGCGGACCTGATGACCAACGGTATCAAGGTCGAAGGTGGCGATAGGCTCGGGAAGACTATCATCTTCGCCAAGAACCAGGCACATGCGGTGTTCATCGAGGCGCGGTTCAACGCGGCCTATCCGAACCTTGCCGGCCATTTCGCAAGGGTTATTACCCATGAGAGCGGCGCTTATGCGCAAACGCTGATCGACGATTTCTCGAAGAAAACGAAGGCCCCTCATATCGCCATCTCGGTCGACATGCTCGACACCGGTATCGACGTGCCGGAGGTGGTGAACCTCGTCTTCTTCAAGCAGGTGCGCTCGAAGACGAAATTCTGGCAGATGATGGGGCGCGGCACCCGGCTGTGTCCCGACCTGTTCGGGCCAGGCCAAGACAAGGAGTTCTTCCGTGTCTTCGACTACTGCCAGAACCTTGAATTCTTCGGCGCCAATCCGGAACTCAAGGATGCAAGCACCGCGAAGTCATTGTCGGAACGGCTGTTTGCAACGCGGCTCGATCTGATACGCGCGCTTGACGAAAAGAAGCGTAAGTCCGATGGCCTAGCCGAAGATCCGACACCGTTCAAAGCCTCGACCTATGTCGACTTGCCGCTGACCGAGGAGGATATCAGAACCGATGCGGTCGACGTTCTGCGCGACACCGTAGCCGGGCTGAACCTCGAGAATTTCATCGTGCGTCAGCGTCGTCGCACCGTGGAAAAATACCAAGGGCCGGAAGCCTGGATTGCGATCGACGACGAGAAGCGCAAGGAGCTTGTCGACGAGATTGCGCCTTTGCCGTCAGCGAAACAGTTTGGAACCGAAGAGGCGAAACGGTTCGACCTGTTGATGTTTTCGCTGCAGCTTGCGCTGCTGAAGGGCTCCAAGCGCTTCGATACGCTAAAGAAGCAACTGCTGGAGATAGCGTCGGCGCTGGAGGATCAGACCGGTATTCCAGCAATCGCTCATCAGGCCGTCCTGATCGAAGAGATCCAGACGGATATCTGGTGGGAGGGTGTCAACGTTCCTTTGCTCGAACTGGTTCGGCTACGGCTGCGCGATCTCGTCCAGCACATCGAGAAGGGTCGGAAAGCGATTGTCTATTCCGACTTTGCCGACGAGATCGGCGATGGTGTTGAAATCGATCTGCCCCAAGTTGGCGAAGCCGACTTCGCTCGCTTCAAGCAGAAAGCACGCCACTTCCTCAAGAGGCACGAGGACCATCTCGTCTTGCACAAGCTGAGGCAGGGAAAGCCGCTGACGGCCATCGATCTGGCCGCGCTGGAAAAGATGCTGCTCGATGCAGGCATTGGTGACGCCGGCGATATCGAACGAGCCCGCGAGGCGAGCCGTGGCTTCGGTCGGTTCGTGCGTTCATTGGTAGGGCTCGACCGTACCGCCGTTTCAGAAGCCTTCGGCGAATTCCTGTCCGCGGGAACAGCTTCCGCCGCACAGATCGAGTTTGTCGGCATGATCATCGAGCACCTGACCGACCAGGGCACGATGGACCCGAGCTTGCTCTATGAGCCGCCCTTTACCGACTTGGCGCCCACGGGGCCGGAGCAAGTGTTTGACGAGGATCGTGTGACCAAGCTGGTCAGCCGTATCCGTGAGATCAGCGACAGCGCGGTGGCCTAGCTGTGAGCTTTCAGAGGGTTGTCCATTCGGACCGGACCGAGGAGACTGGAGTTACCACGCTGCAGCACTCACCGGAGGGTCCGAATGAACATCCACAAGAATGCCCGTCTCACGCCGCTGCGTCGAGAGGAGATGGCGCTGTC
>NZ_JAMYSA010000112.1:0-18512 GCF_040321735.1 Mesorhizobium sp. M0293 | reverse complement strand
GCCGGTTGCTCAACCCGCGCCACAAGGCGTAACAAAAACGGTCGAGGCTCTAATCGCAGCTGGATGACAGTTCAGTGGCAGGTCACCATGTCAACAACGGCTTGTCAAGGCGGGCCGGTGCATGTCGCCCAAAAGTGCGCGGCGGTTTTGGGACAACGACATGCACAAACAAAAGGCAAGCCTATGCCAGGCTTCCTTGCAGCACCGTCAGCTTGGCCTTCTTCGGCATGCGGGCGGTCAGCCATTCCAGCGCCTTGTCGTGCGGCATCGGGAAGGCGATGGAGTAGCCCTGCACCTGGTCGCAGCCGATGGCCATCAGCGAATCGAGTTCGGCTTCGGTTTCGGCGCCCTCGGCAACGATCGAGATGCCGAGGCCACGGGCAAGCTCGGTGATGGCGCGCACGATCTTCGAGTTGTCGCCATTCTCATGGATGTTCTGGACGAAGCGACGATCGATCTTCAGCCGGTCGATCTCGTTCGGATTGACATGGCTGAGCGAGGCATAACCGGTGCCGAAATCATCGAGTTCCAGATGGACGCCGGCCGCCCTGATGTGGCGCAGCTTGGCGGCGATGCCCGTCTTTTCGTCGTCGAGAATGACGGATTCGACGATTTCCAGTGACAGTTTCTGTGGCGGCAGCCCGGCCTTTTCCAGCGTCCCGAACAAGAACGCATCGAAATCGGGCTCGCGCAGTTCCGTGCCGGAAACGTTGACGGCAAGCCGCCCGAAGGCGATCCCGGCGCGGTTCCATTCGGCGGCTTCGTTGATCGCCTTGGTGATGACGATGCGGCCGATCTCGGGCATGAAGCCGCATTTTTCGGCGACCGGGATAAATTCCCCGGGTGGGATCATGCCGCGCTCGGCATGGTTCCAGCGCACCAGCGCCTCGATGCCGCTGATCGTGCCATTGGTCAGCGAAACCTGCGGTTGGAAATAGACCTGGAAGGCCCGCTCCGCGATGGCGACCTTGATGTCGTGCTCGAGCTGTTTGCGATAGTCGAGCTCGCGGCGCAACTCTTCGGAGAAGAAGGAGAAGTTGCCGCCGCCCAGCTTCTTGGCGGAGTAGAGCGCCAGATCGGCGTGAACCAGCAGATCCTGCGCATTGTCGGCGTCGATCGGGTAGACGGCGATGCCGGCGCTGGCGCCTGGGAGAATGGTCGTGCCCTGGAAGACGATCGGCTCGTTGATGTGCGCCAGGATGCGTCGCCCCAGCATGTTGATGTCTTCGGTGCCGCCGGCGCCGCCGAGGATCATGACGAACTCGTCGCCGCCCAGGCGTACGCAGAGATCCGAAGCCCGGCAGGAATCGCGCATGCGCTGTGCCGTGACAACCAGCACATAGTCGCCAGCGGCATGGCCAAGCGTATCGTTGATCTGCTTGAACCGGTCGAGGTCGAGCTGAACGACGGCAAGGCGCTCGCGACGCCGATGCGTGCCCTTGATCAGCGTATCGAAATGATCGGTCAGGAACGTGCGGTTGTGCAGGCCTGTGAGGCCGTCATGCACCGCGATGAAGGCCATGGAATTGCGCGCGTCGATCAGCTCATGCGTCTTGCGCAGGATGGCGTTCGACATCGGCCTGAAGATGAAAAGCGCCACCAGTATGATGACGCTCAGGGTGGCGTAGAATAGCGTGCGGTGGAGAGCGAGCAGCTTTTCGGAGCGCTCGTCGGCATCGGCGCTGATGCGCTGGCCAAGCGCGGCGTAGCCCGACAAGCTGGCATTGGCGACAGAGGCATCGAGATTGACGCGCTCGTCGCCTCCCTTGTAGCCGCCGCTACCGGTGAATTGCGATTCATAAGCCGAGATCAGGCGGCCGCCATTGGCGATCAGCCCGACCGAGAAATAGTCGAGGTGAAAGGGCTTGGCGAAAAGGACGCTCTCGATCGACTTTGGGTCGAGCTTGGCCGGCGATTGCGGATCGGCTCCCGTCTGCTCGAGCAGCAGATCGTAATTCGTCTCGAACTCCGCCGTCGCCTGCTTGAGCGCGCTGACCAGCGCCGGCTGCTTGTCGCGCGAAGCAGCACCCGTTGCGCCGGCAAGGAAGACGATGCGCTGCGACAACGTCTTTTGCGTGCTGACGATGTCGAGCAAGGTGTTGTTGTGCTGTTGGGTGGCCATCATCTGCTGCAGCAGGATGAAGGAGGCTATCACCATGGCCGCGATGATCAGCAGGGCCAGCCAATAGCCAGCCTTGATCAGCAGTATGAGCTTGCCTGAAACGGTTTGCACCGGCTGCTGCGACATGTTCGGGGGCGGCCCTCTCGCCAACGGATTTCTGTATGAGCACCATTGAACTGCAAACGTTAACAGGACTGGAAATCGACAGCCGGCCGGCAAGGGGGAGCCGTGGAAAGATCGGGAAATGGTTATCGGCCCGTTTAGCGCTGTACCGGCATTTGACTGGTCGTCGGCCTGCCGCATTTGTCGTGGCCTCGCTTCCGCGGCCGCATGACAATCCGCATCGGGGCCACATCGGCCGCTTGCCACCGATCCGGTCGTTTTTGCGATGGATTTTTCGCGCGGACGAGACGACAGTCGGCCCACATCAAGCGAGGCCCGATCATGACCGCAGCATTCCTCTCCCACATCGACAGCGAGCTCGCGGGGCTCAAATCGGCAGGTCTCTACAAATCCGAGCGGGTTATCTCTTCGACCCAATCGGCTGAGATCGAGGTCGGCGGGCAGAAGGTGCTCAACTTCTGCGCCAACAACTATCTCGGCCTCGCCGACAGCGCCGACCTGCGTGCGGCGGCCAGCCAGGCGCTCGACCGCTATGGCTACGGCATGGCATCGGTGCGCTTCATCTGCGGCACGCAGGAGGAGCACAAGCAGCTCGAGGCGACGATTTCATCCTTCCTCGGCTTGGAAGATACCATCCTTTACGGCTCCTGCTTCGACGCCAATGGCGGCCTGTTCGAGACGTTGCTCGGTGAGGACGACGCGATCATTTCCGATGCGCTGAACCACGCCTCGATCATCGACGGCGTGCGGCTGTCAAAGGCAAAACGTTTTCGCTATGCCAACAACGATATGGCCGATCTCGAGGCGCGCCTGAAGGAAGCTAAGGACTGCCGCTTCCGGCTGATCGCCACCGACGGTGTGTTCTCGATGGATGGCATCATCGCCAATCTAAAAGGTGTGTGCGATCTCGCCGACAAATACGATGCGATGGTGATGGTCGACGACAGCCATGCCGTCGGCTTCGTCGGCCGGAACGGCCGTGGGTCGGCCGAGCATTGCGGCGTCGAGGGCAGGGTCGATATCATCACCGGCACGCTCGGCAAGGCGCTTGGCGGCGCATCCGGCGGTTACACATCGGGCAAGAGGCAGGTGGTCGACTGGCTGCGCCAGCGCTCGCGGCCCTATCTCTTTTCCAACACGCTGATGCCGGCGATCGCCGGCGCTTCGATCAAGGTGTTCGAACTGATCCGCAATGGCGATGCCTTGCGCGAGCGCCTCTACGCCAATGCGGCGCGGTTCCGGACTGAGATGGGCAAACTCGGTTTCACGCTGGCCGGCGCCGACCATCCGATCATTCCGGTGATGCTGGGCGATGCGGCGCTGGCGCAGGAAATGGCGGCGCGCATGCTGAAGCGCGGCATCTATGTCATCGGCTTTTCCTTCCCGGTGGTGCCGAAGGGCCAGGCGCGCATCCGCACGCAGATGTCGGCTGCGCATTCCGCCGCTGATATCGATCGCGCGGTGGACGCATTCGGAGCGGTCGGCAAGGAATTGGGCGTGATTTCCTGAAAGGCCGGAATCTAAAAGCGATTCCGGATCTAGAGATTCAAGGGACAGAAGCATGTCGAACATGATGAAGGCGCTGGTGAAGGCCAAGGCCGAACCGGGCATCTGGATGGAAGAGGTGCCGGTACCGGAGATCGGCCCCAACGACGTACTGATCAAGATCAAGAAGACTGCGATTTGCGGCACCGATGTCCATATCTACAATTGGGACCAGTGGGCGCAAAAGACGGTGCCGGTGCCGATGGTTACCGGCCATGAATTCGTCGGCACGGTTGCCGATTTCGGCGCTGCGGTCACCGAATACAAGGTCGGCCAGCGTGTGTCGGGCGAAGGCCACATCGTCTGCGGCCATTGCCGCAACTGCCGTGCGGGACGAGGGCATCTCTGCCGCAACACGCTCGGTGTCGGCGTCAACCGTCCCGGCGCCTTCGGCGAGTATCTGGCAATCCCGCAGCACAATGTCGTGCCGATCCCCGACGATGTGCCGGACGAGATCGCCGCGATCTTCGATCCCCTGGGCAATGCCGTCCACACGGCACTATCTTTCGATCTGGTCGGCGAGGACGTGCTGGTCACCGGCGCCGGGCCGATCGGCATCATGGGCGCGCTGGTGGCGCAATGCGTCGGTGCACGAAAGGTCGTCATCACAGACATCAACCCGGTGCGGCTGGCGTTGGCGAAAAAGCTCGGCGTCCAGCATGTCGTCGACGCCTCGAAGGAAAAACTGCGCGACGTCATGCCGGCGCTTGGCATGACCGAAGGCTTTGATGTCGGCCTCGAAATGTCGGGCGCCGCACCAGCCTTCCGCGACATGATCGACACCATGAACAATGGCGGCAAGATCGCCATTCTGGGCATCGCGCCCACCGGCTTCGAGATCGACTGGAACAAGGTCATCTTCAAGATGCTGCATCTCAAGGGCATCTACGGCCGCGAGATGTTCGAGACCTGGTACAAGATGATCGCGCTGGTTCAGGGGCCGCTGGATGTCTCCGGCCTGATCACGCACCGCATCGGCATCGACGACTTCCAGATGGGGTTCGATGCGATGATAAGCGGTAGCTCGGGCAAGGTGGTGATGGACTGGTAGGCGTTGGCGCCGGGGATCTGAAACCAGCCAGCCGGCTGACGGCTCGCGTGGGATTTTCCGCTAGGTATTGACGGCCCGCGGGACTAGCATGCTCATTGGGAGGTGGGCGATGACAAACGTCTCGATCCGCCGGGCGGACTTCATGATGGTCCTCGCCTATGCTTCGGACCTCGCAACCGGTCATTCTCGCGACTTCGCGCTGAAATCCTGCGTGCTTGCGATGCGGATCGCAGATCGTGCGGGCGTTTCCGAGCAGGTTAGGCGCAATGCCTACCACCAGTCGATGCTTCGCTATGTTGGCTGCAACGCGGATACCGATCTTCTGTCGGCAACCTTCGGCGACGAAATCGCGCTCCGCCAGGACCTTGTCGGTCTCGACATGGGCAATCGTGCGGAACTGGGCAGGGTCTTCGTACAGGCCTTCAAGCGGTTCTATTACGATCTCCAGCCTGACGCGCAGGCCAAGGCGATCGAGGCCGCCATGTCGCAGGCACTGGCGGTGGCCCGCCCGGTGCTGATCGCGCATTGCGAGGTCGCGCAGCGTATCGGCGAGCGGCTTGGCTTGTCCGGGGAGATGGGCCGTAGCCTTGGACAGATCTACGAACGCTGGGACGGCAAGGGTCTGCCACGTGGACTGAGCGGCGAGGAGGTGCTGCCTGCCGTCCAATTGATCACTTTGGCGCAGGATGTCGTTGCGCTTAGCGATGCCGTCGGGATCGTGGAAATGGCCGAAACTATCGCCAGCCGCGGCGACGGCCCTTATGCGGCTGATCTGGCCCGGCTTGTCTCGGCAAACGCGGCGGTGCTGATGGAAGGCATCGGCGTGACGGTCGACCGCGAGACGATTTTGGCGCTGGAGCCCGATCCGCCGGTATCGCTCGATGAGGCGGACTGCGACGAGGCATTTCTCGCCATCGCCGATATGATCGACATGCGCATGCCGTTCACACAAGGCCATTCGCGGATGGTGGCGGAACTGGCTGAGGGAGCGGGGAGACAGATGGGGCTGCCCGCCGACGACGTCCGTGCGCTGCGCTGGGCGGGCTGCATCCACGACATTGGCGAACTTGTCGTGCCGGTGGCGACCTGGATGCGCAATGGTCCGCTGTCCGTCCGCGAGCGCGACGCAGCCCAACTGCACGCCTATTACGGCGAGCGTGCGCTGGCCTCGTTCGGCCGCGAAGGCGAGGCAATGGCCTCACTCGTCCTGCGCCACCACGAACGCCTGGACGGCTCTGGCTATCACCGCAAGGTCGGCGGTTCCGACCTGTCCCCGGCGGCGAGAATCCTGGCCGCCGCCGAAGTGTTCCAAACGTCGCGGGAGGAACGTCCTCACCGCAGGGCCCTGTCCAGCGACGCCGCGGCGACACAGTTGCGCGCTGCCGTTCGTGAGGGCAGTATCTGCCCCGACGCCGCCGAGGCCGTGCTGTCCTTCGCCGGGCAGCGGTCCCGCCGGGCGCCGCACCGGCCGCTGGCCGGAATGACGCCACGTGAGATCGAGGTGCTGCGCCTGATCGCCGCCGGCCTCACCGCGAAGGAAGCGGGGCGGAAGCTGGATATCTCGCCCAAGACCGCGGATCACCATATCCAGAGCGTCTATGCCAAGATCGGTGTGACCACCCGCGCCGCCGCGGCACTCTATGCGGTCGAGCACGGCCTTGTCCGGCCGGGCGAGGCGAAGTCATTGCCATAGGGAATCCTCCCCATGTACGCCTGCCCCGAGGCGCGCATCATGATCCTGTCGACGGACCAATGGTGGCCGCGACCGACAGGAGGAAATCAGATGCTTCTCGCAACGACCAAGGTGGCGGACGTCGACCGCTTCATCCGTATCTTTTCGACCAAGGGCGCCGACAAGCGCCGGCTGCACGGTTCGAACGGCGCGACCGTGTTCCGCGACCCCAGCGAGTCCGACCGCGTCTGGGCGATCTTCGACTGGGATGCCGAGGGTTGGAAGAACTTCGTATCGGATCCCGAAGTGCCGGCGATCCTGCAGGAGGCCGGCCATGTGGGCAAGCCGCAGGCGGCGATGCTGCTCGGCCACTATGAGGCCTGACGTGCCTTTCGCGCCGCCTGCTACCGGCGGCGGCGCACCCACGAACCCCAAAGATCGGAGACATGAGATGGACCAGAAACCCATCAAGATCGGCCTTATCGCCGAACTCACCGGCCCGTTGTCCTTCATGGGCAACGCCAACGCAAACCTCACGACCATGCTTGTCGATGACATCAACGCCAAGGGCGGCTTGCTGGGCCGGCCGGTGAAAGTCATCATCGAGGACGGCGAGACCACCGACAGCGTTGCCAAGGCAAGAACCGCGAAACTGATAGATGTCGACAAAGTCGATCTGGTCGTCGGAGGCATCTACAGTTCGACCCGCCAAGCCATCAAGAGCGAGGCGGTCGAACGCGGCGGGACGCTCTACATCTACACCGAGCAATACGAGGGGCAGGAAAGCGATCCCCTGATCTTCTGCACGGGCCCGGTGCCCGCGCAGCAGGTCGAGCCGCTGATCCCATGGTTCATGAAGAGCACCGGGGCGAAAAAGTTCTACCTGCCTTCGGCCGACTACATCTGGCCCCATCTGTTGAACAAGGCCGCGAGCCGGGTGGTTCGCGCCAATGGCGGCGAGATCGTCGGTGAGGAGTATTTTCCGCTCGATACCGTCGATTTCCGGCAGACGGTGCAGCAGATCATGGCGAGCGGCGCCGAAGTGGTCTTCAACACTCTGGTTCCACCGGGCTTGACGCCGTTCCTCGACGAACTGCACAGGGCTGGTTTCGGCAAGCGGGGCGGAAAGTTCATCTGCACCTACTTCGACGAGAACTTCTTCAATCTCGTGCCGTCCGAGCAGATCGAAGGCCTCTACAGTTGCCTCGACTACTATCAGGAACTCGAAGATCCGTTTGGCCGGGCGCTCTTGCGGCGCTACCAGGACCGATTCCCTGGCAGCGCGATGTTGACCGCGGGCAGCGGCTGCACCGGCCACTACCGGGCGATCAAAATGTGGGAAGCGGCGGTCAACGAAGCCGGCTCGGTCGAGCGCGACGCGGTTATCCGGGCGCTCGACCACGCCCGGATCGGCGAGGGACCGGGTGGCCCGGCCGAAATGGTCCCCGGCCAGCACCATGTTCGCATGAACATGTACATTGCGCAGGCACAGAGCGGTCGCTTCCGGATCGTGAAGAACCTTGGACAGATCGACCCCAACGAACGGATACTTGCCGGCGAAACCCAACTCATCGGCGCCGACTGAATCCGCGGCGTCGATCAATGTTGTTCCAAGTGGCGAGGGCGAGTAGATGCCGCCCTCGCCATCCAACCGGGCCAACAAGGGCTGTTCCTTGCGCCTATTCGATGTCATTTCGCAACTGGTCGTGGGTCGACGCCAAGGCGGCCTCCAGCGCGGCCAATCCGTTCGAGATCGCCGCACGCTCGCTCGCGCTAAGTTTGTCCAGCAACTCCCGCTCGAACGCCTTCGCAAGCGGCACCATTTCGCGATAGGCGGCAAGGCCGGCCTTGGTCAGCGCCAGATGTTCGACGCGGCGGTCATTCTCGTCAGCGGTTCGAGTGAGCCAGCGTCGCCGTTCGAGTTCAGCCACGGCGCGCGATACCTTGGTCTTGTGCATGGCCGATTGGTTGCCGAGTTCAGTCGCGGTCATCGTTCCATGCTGCCCAAGCCCGGAAAGGGTACGCCATTCCGGCCGCGTCAGGCCGTGACTGTCCTTGTATATTCGCGAAAATTCGCGGCTGACGGCGTCGGCAAGCCGGTAGAGCCGGTAGGGCAGGAAATTTTCCAGATTGAGAATTTCAGGCGCGTCGGACGCTTCGCTCTTGATCGCCATTTTTTCAAAGCCGCCATTGATGGTTACATTTTCGATGGTTACAAATGAAACCAGTTTGGTCAATTGAGATCCATTCCGGGAGGAAGCAATGGCCTTTTCCTATATGCCGGGTTTCGGCAATGACTTCGAAACCGAGACGCTGCCTGGCTCGCTGCCGCAAGGACGTAACTCGCCGCAGCGGCCGGCCTATGGCCTTTACGCCGAGCAGCTTTCAGGCTCGCCCTTCACCGCCCCGCGCGGCACCAATGAGCGCTCCTGGCTCTATCGCATCCGGCCGAGCGTCAAGCACACCGGCCGCTTCAAACCGGCGAGCTATCCCTTGTGGAAGAGCGCGCCCAATGTCGGCGATCACGAACTGGCGCTTGGCCAGTATCGCTGGAATCCTGTGCCGATGCCGAAAGAGCCGACCGACTTCATCGCCGGCATGCGCAGCATCACCACATCAGGCGATGTGCTGGGACAGACCGGCATGGCAGCGCATGTCTACGTCGCCAACCGCTCGATGGTCGACGATCATTTCTTCAACGCCGACGGCGAGTTGCTGGTCGTGCCGCAAGTTGGCGCCCTGCGCTTGGTCACCGAGATGGGCGTCATCGAGCTGCGGCCCGGCGAGATCGCCGTGCTGCCGCGCGGTCTGGTCTTCAAGGTTGAGTTGGTCGACGCCGAAGTGCGCGGCTATGTCTGCGAGAACTACGGCGCCAAGCTGACGCTGCCCGACCGTGGCCCGATCGGCGCCAATTGCCTGGCCAATCCGCGTGATTTCAAGACGCCTTGCGCCTGGTTCGAAGAGAAGGAAACGCCATGCCGGCTGATCGTCAAATGGTGCGGCAATTTCCATGTCACCGAGATTGGCCATTCGCCGCTGGACGTCGTTTCCTGGCACGGCAACTACGCGCCTTACAAATATGATCTGGCGACGTTTTCGCCTGTCGGAGCGCTGCTGTTCGACCATCCCGACCCGTCGATCTTCACCGTGCTGACCGCGCCGAGCGGCGAGGAGGGCACCGCCAACATCGACTTCGTCATCTTCCCGCCGCGCTGGCTGGTTGCCGAAGATACGTTCCGGCCGCCTTGGTATCACCGCAACATCATGAGCGAGTTCATGGGGCTGATCCACGGCCAGTACGACGCCAAGGAAGAGGGCTTTGTGCCCGGCGGCATCAGCCTGCACAATCTGATGCTGGCCCATGGGCCTGATGCGCCTGGCTTCGAAAAAGCCTTCCGCGCGGATCTGAAACCGGTCAAGCTCGACAACACCATGGCCTTTATGTTCGAGACCCGTTTTCCGCAGATGCTGACCCGCTACGGCGCCGAACTGGAAACCCGGCAGGACAATTACATCGACTGCTGGGCGGACCTGAAGAAGCGCTTCAACGGCACGCCCGAGGGCGACTGGTCTTGAGCGGCGCGCCAATGCCGGACCGGCTGGTGCTTTTGGGCTCGAAGGGTGGCCCGGCGCTGCGGCCGGGCGGACCATGGCCGAGTTCGTCGCTGCTGCAGATCGGTAGCCGCAATATCGTCGTCGACTGCGGACTTGGCGTGACGCGCGGCCTGGTCGATGCCGGCGTGAGCCTGAAGGCGCTCGACCAGATCTTCATCACGCATCTGCATTCCGACCATGTGCTGGAACTGGGGCCGCTGATCCACACCGCGTGGACAGCGGGCCTGGCGACGCCCATCGGCGTGTTCGGCCCGCCGGGCATCGACCACTACTGGCGGCGCTTTTGTCAGGCGATGGAGTTCGACATCGAAATCCGTATCGTCGACGAGGGCCGGCCGGATATCCGCGAGCTGGTTTCGATCGTCGAATTCGGCGAAGGCCAGATGGTCGAGCAACGCGGCTTGACGGTTTCGGCGCTGCGCGTCGACCATCCGCCGGTGACCGACTGTTTTGCCCTGCGCTTCGAGCACGGCGGGAAAAGCGTGGTGTTCTCCGCCGATACAGCCTTCTTTCCGCCGCTCGCCGATTTCGCCCGGGGCGCCGACATCCTGGTCCACGAAGCCATGCTGGAACAAGGCATCGAGCGGCTGGTGGCCAAGACCGGCAATGGCGCGCGGCTGAAAGAGCATCTGCTCGCCAGCCACAGTTTTGCCGAGGAGGCCGGGCGCATCGCCAGCGATGCTGGGGTCAAGAGACTGGTGCTCAATCACCTCATCCCGGCCGACGACCCCGAGATCGGCGAGGCCGACTGGATCGCCGCTGCCAGGAAAACATGGGCCGGCGACTTGACGATCGGCCGCGACGGCCTTGTTGTGGAATTAAGCGGCGTCAAGGCCGCGTCAGGAGAGGAAACCGCATGAAGCTTGCCACATTGAAGGACGGGACGCGTGACGGAAAACTCGTCGTCGTCTCGCGCGACCTGACCCGCTTCACCGACGCCTCGTTCCTGGCGCGCACTCTGCAGGCGGCGCTCGACGACTGGCGGCGCATCGCTCCGCATCTCGCGACCATAGCGGAATCGCTTGAGAACAATGCGGTGCCGTCGGAGCGCTTCCACGAGCATGATGCTCATTCGCCGCTGCCGCGTGCCTATCAGTGGGCCGATGGCTCGGCCTATGTGAACCACGTCGAACTAGTTCGCAAAGCGCGCGGCGCCGAGATGCCGGCGAGCTTCTGGACCGACCCGCTGATCTACCAGGGCGGCTCGGATTCCTTCATTCCGCCACGCGATCCGATCCGGGTAGTCGACGAAGCCTTCGGCATCGACATGGAAGGCGAAGTCGCGGTCATCATCGACGATGTGCCGATGGGCGCCAACCTCGACGAAGCGCGCGCCGCGATCCGGCTGATCATGCTGGTCAACGACGTCACGCTGCGCGCTCTGACCGGACCGGAGCTGGCGAAAGGTTTTGGCTTCTTCCAATCGAAGCCTTCCTCTGCCTTTTCCCCTGTCGCGGTGACGCCGGACGAACTGGGGGACGCCTGGGACGGCGGCAAGGTCAGCCTGCCGCTGCTCGCCGATCTCAACGGCAAGCCGTTCGGCCGGGCCGATGCCGGTGTCGACATGACCTTCGATTTTCCGGCGCTAATCGTGCATGCCGCCAGGACAAGGCCGCTGGCCGCCGGCACCATTGTCGGCTCGGGCACCGTCTCCAACAAGCTCGACAGCAGGCCGGGCAAGCCTGTCTCGGACGGCGGCGCCGGCTATTCCTGCATCGCAGAACTGCGCATGATCGAGACAATTGTATCAGGCGAACCCAGGACGCCGTTCCTGCGCTTGGGCGACACGGTGCGCATCGAAATGAAGGACAGGACGGGTCATTCGATCTTCGGCGCCATCGAGCAGGAGGTCGAGAAATACGAGAGGTGAGGGGATGACGGTCGTCATCCAGGCAATCCGGCTGAGTTACCGCATCGAGGCGCGCACGCCACCAGGTGCATGCCATGCTCTCTGGCACCACGGAGTTCCTGCAAGACTATGATTTGAAGTTGAGACGGGCAGAGGCTGAGCGGCTGGGCTCGCGAGACCAGTCGCTTGGCTAGTCAGATCAAAGCGACGTCGTAGCGGGCAAAATGTGGGTCCGATGTAAGAATGGTGAGTTTCTCCAACTGCGCCTGCGCAATCAGCAGCCTGTCGAATGGATCGCCATGGTGGTGAGGGAGGCCACTGACGGCATTGGCATGCTGGAGGGTTATGGCGAGCGGCTGAAATTGCATCCTTGGAAGCAGCGTCGGCAGATCGTCCGGCGCATCGAGTTTTCTGATCGAACGTTTGATGGCAATTTCCCAAACGCTTGCCGCGCTAGCGAACACCACCGCTTCCGAAGCCAGGATGGCGCGGTGCTGCTCGCTGAGACGTCGATCGTCCGAAATCGACCAGAGGATGATATGGGTGTCGGCGAGAAACGGGCCGACCGTCATTTCACGTACTCGTCCCATTCGGGGCCGAGTTCGTCAAAATCGTCCGCAATCCAGATCTTGCCCTTCAACGCGCCGATGCGCGGCAGGGGTTCGGCCATTGCTGGCGGTACGATGCGCGCGGCCACCTTGCCGTGGCGTGTGAGCACGATCTCCTCACCGGCTTCCGCGCGGCTGACGAGTTCCGACAATTTGGCCTTGGCCTCGGCGATGGAAACATTCATGGTTGCGATCCATTGTGACCATAATTTAGGTCATAATGGATCGCGACACAAGATGTCGAGGTCGGTCTACTCCGCCGCCTGAATCTTGATCACCCCGCGCTTGATCTGGTCCTGCTCGATCGATTCGAACAGCGCGCGGAAATTGCCCTCGCCAAAGCCTTCGTCGCCCTTGCGCTGGATGAATTCGAAGAAGATCGGTCCGATCACGGTTTTCGAGAAGATCTGCAGCAGGATCTTGGTCGTGCCGCCGTCGACGACACCTTCGCCGTCGATCAGGATGCCGTGCTTCTTCATCCGATCGATCGGTTCGTCATGGCCGTTCACCCTGGCATAGGACATGTCGTAATAGGTTTCCGGCGGGCCGGGCATGAATTTCAGCCCGTTGTCGGCGAGTTTGTCGGTGGCGGCGTAAATCTCGTCGGTGCCGACCGCAATGTGCTGGATGCCTTCGCCATTGTACTTCTTCAGATATTCGGCGATCTGGCTGGTCTCGTCCTTGGATTCGTTGAGCGGAATGCGGATCTTGCCGCAGGGCGAAGTGATGGCGCGGCTGACCAGGCCGGTGATCTTGCCGTCGATGTCGAAGAAATGGATCTGCTTGAAGCCGAACAGATTGCGGTAGAAATCCCACCATTTGTCCATCTGCCCGCGATAGACATTGTGGGTCAGGTGATCGAGATAATAGAAGCCGACGCCTTGCGGCCGCGGGTCGCGCGCACCCAGCCACTCGAACTCGGCATCATAGGCCGAACCCTTCTCGCCGTAGGTCTCGATGAAATAGAGCAGCGAGCCGCCGATGCCGACGATTGCCGGCACGTCGAGCGCCTTGTCGTCGCCTTCGTAAGGCGTGGCGCCCTTGACGACGGCGTGGTCGAAGGCATGCTTGGCATCGACCACCCTCCAGGCCATCGAGGCAGCGCAGGGGCCGTGCTTGTCGGCGAACTTCATCGCATGCGAGCCCGGCTCGGCATTGACGACATAGTTGATGTCGCCCTGGCGCCAGACGGTGATGTCTTTCGTGCGATGCTTGGCAACTGGGACATAGCCCATGCGGGTGAACAGTTCGGCCAGCTTCTGCGGCTCCGGATGCGCGAATTCGACGAACTCGAACCCATCCGTGCCGGCGGGGTTGTCCTTGCTGATCTTGGCGGGCGGGGCGTCGTGCGGGAAGGGGCCCATGATGTTCCTCCGAATCTGGCTTGGCCTGAAAAGGCCATCTGATGCCATCATAGCGCGGAGCCGGTGCATGGTGCTTGCATTCAAACGCTTGAAATGATCATCTCATGCGCGGAGTATGCATGATGTGGGACAAAACCATGGATGAGACGCGCATTGACCGGTTTGACCGCAAGATAATGGCGCTCTTGCAGGGCGATGCGCGGTTGACCAACAATGATCTTTCGGAACGGGTGAACCTGTCTGCGTCGCAATGCTCGCGCCGCCGCCAGCGGCTGGAGGAAGACGGCTTTATCAAGGGCTATCGCGCTGTTCTCGACCGCGACAAGCTCGGTTTTTCCTTGGTCAATGTCATCTCGGTGACATTGGCCACCCACAATCGCGACAATGCGCGGCGCTTCGGCGAACTGGTGGCGCGGCTGCCGGAAGTGCAGGAGGCACACGCATTGACCGGCGAGATGGATTACATCCTGAAGGTCGTGACGCCCGATTTGAAGTCGCTGTCGGAGTTCGTCAACGGCGTGCTCCTGCCGCACGAATCCGTGCAGCATGTGAAGACGGCGATCGTGCTGGAGACGCTCAAGGAAACCGGCGCGCTGCCGATTTGACCCTTGAGTCGATCTAACCCTTCGACTGTTGGATCAGCCCATAGAGATTGGTGCAGCGTGCGCCCGAGCGGCAATAGGCAAAGACCGGGCCGTCAAGCTCATCCAGCGCCTCGGCCTGATCCTCGACATTCTCGGCCGTGATCTGGCCGCTGATGACGGGGATGTGGCGGAAGGCAAGGCCGGCGGCTTCGACGGCCGCCTTGAGCGTATCGGCCGAAGGCTGGCCGGGCTGCTCGTCGTCGGGCCGGTTGCAGATGACGCTCTTGAAGCCGGCAGCCTTGATGGCGTCGACGTCTTCAGGCTGGATCTGGCCCGAGACCGAATAGTCTTCGCTGATTTCGCGGTATTCCATGGCAGTATCCTCGCAAACTGGTCAGGCGGCAGTCTTGCCACTCCCCGACATGTGCGGCAATCCGCACCGAAGGAATTCTCTGCCAAATAGACACTGCATGCCAGAAAATCCAACCGGGCCGATGCGGCCCGATTGGATGACCTTCAAACTCAGCTGCCGAGAATGGCGCCTTTGATCTGGGCGATGTTGTTGTGCATCATGTCGATATAGGTCGAGGCCGGGCCGTCGGGCTGCGACAGCGCATCCGAATAGAGCGTGCCGCCGACCTTGATGCCTGTCTCGCTGGCGATCTGCTCGATCAGGCGCGGGTTGGTGATGTTCTCGACAAAGATCGCAGCCGCCTTGTCCTGTTTCACCTGGGTAACCAGCTTGGCGACGTCGGCGGCGGACGGTTCGGAGTCGGTCGAGATGCCTTGCGGGGCGAGGAAGGTCAGGCCGTATGCGTGTTCGAAATAGCCGAAGGCGTCATGCGAGGTGATGACGACGCGCTTGCTCTCCGGGATCGAGGCGATCGCCGCTTTCACTTCGCCTTCAACAGCATCGAGCTTCTTGGTGTAGGCGGCGGCATTGGTCTGATAACTGACGCAGCCTTCCGAATCGGCCTCGCAGAAGGCTTCGGCGATGTTGTTCACGTAAATCCTGGCATTGGCGATCGACTGGAAGGCATGCGGGTCGGTGACCGTCTTGCCGCCGCCAGTGCCGACACCTTCGGCCGCGTCGGCATCGGCGAATTCAGGCTTGAAATCGATCGGCTTAACACCCTTGGTCAAGGTGATGATCGAGGCCTTGGTGGCGCTGGCGTCGACCAGCCGCTGCAGAAACCCTTCGAAATGCAGGCCGTTGACCAGCACGATATCGGCTTTGGCCATGGTCACCGCATCGGCCGGGCTCGGCTCGTAGACATGGGCATCGCCATCCGGCCCGACGATGGTGGTGACATCGATGCGGTCGCCGCCGACATTTTTGGCGAAATCGGCAATGACGGTGAAGCTGGCGACCACTTTCAGCGGTGCGGCGAAGGCCGACGACGCGCCAAAGGCGATTAATGTTATAACGCTCATCGTCAGGGCGGTGCGGATCGATTTCAGCATGGGCGGGATTCTCCTTTTGAGGCGGGGGATTAAGCCGTTCTGTGACGGTGATGAACGATGCGCGCGCGCAGAATGCCGCGCGTGCCGAACAGGATCGAGGCAAAATAAACGACACCGGCCGACAGGATAATGGCCGGGCCGGACGGCAGCGACGCGTGATAGGACAAAAGCAGCCCGGCGACGCAGGAGGCAAAGCCGATCAGCACCGCCAGCACGCACATCGGCTCGACGCGCACCGACCAGAAGCGGGCAGCGGCGGCCGGCAGCATCATCAGTCCGACCGAAAGCAGCGTGCCGAGCGCCTGGAAGCCGCCGACGAGGTTGAGCACGACGAGGCCGAGAAAGATGAAATGCACCGGGCTGCCCAACCGGCTGACCGAACGCAGGAACAGCGGATCGAGGCATTCGGCGACCAATGCCCGCCAGAAGATGGCAAGGCTGACCAGCGTCACCGCGACGATGCCGCCGATCAGCGTCAGCGCTTCATCGTTGAGCGCCAGCACGGTGCCGAACAGCACATGCATGAGATCGACGCTGGAGCCGCGGATCGACACCATCAGTACGCCGATGGCCAGCGAGATCAGATAGAACGCCGCCATCGAGGCGTCTTCGCGCTGGATGGTGAAGCGCGATACAGCACCTGCGCCGAGCGCGACGACGATGCCGGCGATCAGGCCGCCGATGGTCATCGGCAGAATCTCCAGTCCATAGAGCAGGAAGCCGGCGGCAGCTCCGGGCAGGATGGCATGCGCCATGGCGTCGCCCGACAGGCTCATGCGCCGCAGCATCAGGAAGACGCCGACCGGGCAGGCGCCGAGCGACAGCATCAGCGAGCCGATCAGCGCCCGCTGCATGAAGCCGAAATCGGCGAAGGGCGCGATGAAAAGACTGTAGAGCGTATCCATCAGGCAGCCCTCGGCCCAACGCCATGGTGATGATCATGATGGTCGTGATCGTGCCCATGGCCGTGATCATGCTCGTCTGGCTCGCACCAGGGCGCATTCTCTTCCCAGGCTTCGTGGAAGCGGCGGGCGCGCAACAGGTTTTCCGGCTTCAGCGTTTCCCTGGTTTCGCCCCAGGCGATCGGCTGGCGGGCGAGAAGCAATGTTTCGGGGAAATTCTGCCGAACCAGATCGAGATCGTGGACGACCACCATGATGGTGCGTTCCTCGCCGTGCCAGTGTTTGATCAGGGCAATAAGGTCGCCGACCGTCTTGGCGTCGACAGCGTTGAACGGCTCGTCGAGCAGGATGAGGTCGGCGTCCTGCAGCAGGACACGCGCAAAAAGCGTGCGCTGCAATTGGCCGCCCGACAGCGTATCGATCGGCCGCTTCTCGAAGCCGCCGAGGCCGACTGCCATCAGTGCTTTGGCGACGTCATCACGATCTTGCCTGGTGTAGCGGCCAAGCAGGCCGCGTCGAGGCCATAGGCCGAGCGAGACCAGATCGACCACCCGCGCTGGAAAAGAGCGGTCGAGTTCCGACTGCTGCGGCAGGTAGGCGGCACGCACGCCAGGCGCGCGGATGACCTCGCCGGCCATCGGTTTCAGGACGCCGACAATGCCTTTCATCAGCGTTGATTTGCCGGAGCCGTTTGCGCCGACGACAGCCGTCAGCGAACCCTTGCGGATGGTGCCGTCGAGATGATGGATTGCCGGATGGCTGCCGTAGCCAAGCGTCAGGTCGCGGAATGTCAGGCAGGTATTTGTCATTCTGCGATCCGTGAGGGCGGCGAAATCCGGCTGCGGGCAGCGGCCGATTGGATATGTGATGTTATTACATTAGTCAACAAGCCAATCCGGCGGAATTGCGGCTGCCGGGTCAACTTGCCGTGTAAGGACGTCACGCGCCGTTGGCCCAAGGAGATTTGACCGAGCGACCTTGCCCGAAGCCGGCGGCAACTCTAAAGAGGCGCAACCGCCACAGGAAGGAACCATCCAATGAGCATTCGTCGCATCGATGTTGGCCCGCGCATGAGCCAGATAGTCATTCACGGAGATACCGTCTATCTAGCCGGTCAGGTCGGTAAGCCGGGCGGCAACGTCGCTTCGCAGACCCAGGATATCCTGGCGGCCATCGACGAACTGCTGGCCAAGGCCGGCTCGGACAAGACCAAGATCCTGCAGGCGATCATCTGGCTGGCCGACATGAGCACCTTTGCCGAGATGAACTCGGAATGGGACAAGTGGGTGCCGCAAGGCAACACGCCGGCCCGCGCCACCGGCGAAGCAAAGCTCGCCGGACCGGAATATCTGGTCGAGATCATTATTACTGCCGCGATCTGAAGCGTTGAAGCTGCCAATCTCCCCCTTGTGGGGGAGATGCCTGGCAAGGCAGAGGGGGGCGCCTGTCCCGCCAGCCTTTCAGTCTGATTGATGCTCTTCCAGCAAGTTCCATGACAGAAGTTGGCGCTCTACGGCGCCCCCCCCGGGGGGGGGGCCGGCCCCACCCCCCCCCCGGCGGGGGGCGCGCCGGCGCCGCGGGGGGGGGGCGGGGGGGGGGTGAATCAAGCGCCC
>NZ_JAMYSA010000111.1:0-18854 GCF_040321735.1 Mesorhizobium sp. M0293 | reverse complement strand
GTGTGGGGGCGGGCTCGTTGTCGCGGCGCGGGGTGTGGGTTATTGTTTTTGCGCATTGTGGGTCGCCCCCGGGGGGCTTAGGGGGGGGGGGGGCGGGCCCCCCCCGGACCGGGCGCCCCCCCACGCCTTCGCGGGGCGCTTCAGCATGCTGGTGCGCCTGGCGACGGTCGATATCGGCTCCTGGGTGCTGCCGCTGATCGTTCTGGCCCTGGTCGCGCCGCGTGCCGGCATTGGCGGCCGCTTCGTCCACTATGTCGTCGCCAGCAACTGGGCTTCGGCCATCACCGCCTGGCTGATGCTGCCCTCGGCGCTGATCAGACTCTTCCTGTCGTCCGCGAGCCAGGTTTCGAGCCTTGTGTCGCTGCTGTTGTTTGCCCTGTCGATGGTGCTGACCTGGCGCATGACCAACGCCACAATCGGCAGGGGCGCTGCCGTCGGCACCGCCGTTTTCGTCGGGATGTTCGTCGCCTCGCTGTTGGTGCTGTTCGGCCTGCAGGCGCTGCTCGGCATCACCGTGCCGGACGATGTCGGGGCTCAGAGCCTTTCCGGGTTCGTCTCCGGATAGAGTCTTCCGGCCTCTATCCTGGTTAGAGCCCTTTCGGCCTCTATCCTGGATAGTCGACCTCAGGATGATCGACGCCCGAATAATCGACGCCGATGAGAAACAGCCCGTCGGGTGGCGCCACCTGGCCGCAGGCGGCGCGGTCGTGCGCCTCAAGCGCTGCTTTCAGGTCGGCTGCGGTCCAGCCGCCGTCGCCGACGCGCTTGAGGGAACCGACCATCGAACGCACTTGATTGTGCAGGAAGGAGCGCGCCGAAGCCCGCACCTCGATCACGTCATCTTGCCTGCTCACGTCGAGCCGTTCCAGCGTCCTGATCGGACTGTTGGCCTGGCACTGGGTCGAGCGGAAGGTGGTGAAGTCATGCCGTCCGAGCAGGACCTTTGCCGCCTCATGCATGGCGCCGGCGTCGAGCCGCTTCGGCACCCACCACACCTTGCCCTTGTCGAGCGCGGCCGGCGCCCGGCGGTTGAGGATGCGGTAGAGATAGTGGCGGCCGGTGGCCGAGAAGCGCGCGTCGAAACCGTCGGAGACGACCATCGCCTTCAGGACGACGATGCGTGCGCCGGCCGCCTGCAGATGGGCGTTGACGGCATCGCGCACCTTGTCGCTGGGCCACGCCTTGGCGAGATCGACATGCGCAACCTGGGCGGTCGCATGCACGCCGGCATCGGTGCGGCCGGCGGCGCGCAGCCTGACCGCCTCGCCGCAGAATTTTTCGATCGCCTGCTCGATCGCCTGCTGCACCGACGGCTGGTCCGCCTGGTGCTGCCAGCCGGCAAACAGGCTGCCGTCATATTCGATGTCGAGGCGAAAACGCGGCATGCCGGGTGGCTATACGCTCTCGCCTAGGCGGCGAGAGCGGTGAAGGCCGAGGCGTAGACCAGTCTGCCGGCTTCCGGGGCGTCGCCCCAGGCCAGGGCCTGCAGCGCTTCGCCCTGGTAGTCGCTTTCGAAGTCCTGGGCACGCGTGTGGCTGTAGCCGAAACGCCCGTAATAGGCCGGATCGCCCAGCACTACGGCAAGCGTTTCGCCGCCATCCCTGAGGCGGATATGCGCCGCGCGGATCAGCGCGCCACCGATGCCGCTGCCGTGGAACGAGGGCTCCACCGCCAGCGGCGCCAGCGCCACGGCCGCGAAGCTCTTGCCGCCATTCTGGACGAACAGCCGCGAAAACAGGATGTGGCCGACCACCTGGCCGTCTTCTTCCGCCACCAGTTCGGCAACCGCGTCGCCGCCGGTCACCAGCGCGTCGACCAGCCCGGCCTCCGCCTGCTGACCGAAAGCGTGTTCCTCGACGAGGCGAATGGCCTCGCGATCCCGCGGCGTGGCCGCGCGTATCGACATCATGCTCATGAGAATTTCATTCCTTTTTCGATCTTGGCCCCGCGCAGGAATTCCGACGCGGCAGCGGGCCTTCCGCCCGCCCGTTGAACTTCGACCAGCCTGATCGCGCCTGATCCGCAGGCAACCGTCAGCCGGTCATCGAGAATTCCTCCCGACTCGCCCAAATCTTCCGAAAGCGACAGGCCTTCGGACAGCGTCGAGCGAAGCAGTTTCAGCCGCTCCAGGCGGCCGCCAATTCCTATCTCGGACCAGGCGCCGGGAAAGGGCGACAGGCCGCGTATATGATTGTGGACCTCGCTCGCCGAGCGAGTCCAGTCCACGCGAGTCTCGGATTTATCGATTTTCTTGGCATAGGCCACCCCATCCACAGCTTGTGCGGTAAATGTCAGGGTGTTCCTCTCCAGTCGCGCCAGTGCTTCCACCATCAGGGTTGCACCAACACTCATCAACCGATCATGCAGATCGCCGGCCGTCATATCGGGTTCGATGGCGCATTTTTCAACCAGTCCGACCGGACCGGTGTCCAGACCCTCTTCCATGCGCATCACCATCATGCCGCTTTCGAAGTCGCCGGCCATGATGGCGCGCTGGATCGGTGCGGCGCCGCGCCAGCGCGGCAAGAGCGAGGCATGGCCGTTGATGCAGCCAAGCCGGGTTGCCTCCAGAACGGCCTTAGGCAGCAGCAAGCCGTAGGCGACAACCACGGCGACATCAGCCTGCAAGGCACGGAACGCGGCTTGCTCGGCCTCGCCCTTGAGCGAAGTCGGTGTCCGGATCTCGATGCCCAGCCGCTCGGCCTCGCGCTGCACCGGCGACGGCGTCAGCTCCAGCCCACGCCGTCCAGCGGCGCGCGGCGGCTGGGTGTAGACGGCTGATATCTCATGTCCGGCCTCGGCAATCGCACGCAGCGTCGGCACCGAAAACTCCGGCGTGCCCATGAAGATGACGCGAAGGGGCATTTCCCCTATCCCACCAGCTTGCCCGGCGCCTTGTCCTTGGCGAGCTTCTTGAATTTCTTCACCACCATGTCGCGCTTCAGCTTCGAGATGTGGTCGATGAACAGGACACCATTGAGGTGATCGATCTCGTGCTGCAGGCAGGTCGCCATCAGGCCCTCGGCCTCCAGCTCCTGCAACTTGCCGTCACGGTCGAGATATTTCACCCGCACGGAGGCCGGGCGTTCGACCTCGGCGTAATAATCCGGGATCGACAGGCAGCCTTCCTCGTAGACGGAGCGCACATCGGCGCTCTCCAGGATTTCTGGATTGATGAAGACGTGCGGCGCCGGCGTCTCGTCTTCCTTGGCCAGATCGATAACCAGCATGCGCAGCGGCTCGCCGATCTGGATTGCCGCAAGCCCGATGCCGGGCGCATCATACATGGTCGCCAGCATGTCGTCGGCTAATTTGCGCAAAGGCGCGTCGACACGCTCCACGGGCTTCGAAACCTGGCGCAGGATGGGGTCGGGAAGAATGATGAGCGGCTTGATCGGCATGGCGTTCCACCTAAGACCTCCAGCGAAAAGCGTCAACCGCTGGGCTTGAGGCACGTTCACGTTTTGATCTGTGCTATCGGGGCGAATCGTCTATGCTGTCCACATGAATGATCTGAGCACCATCCTTTCGGAACCTGTCGCCCGGCTTGGCGCCACCACGATCACGCTCGGCCATGCACTGGCCTTCGGCACCTTGCTGTTCCTCGGCCTGTTCGTGGCGCTCGTCATCGCGCTGTGGCGGTCGGCCAAGGCGCGCGCAGTCGCCGCCGCCGAAGCCGCCGACCATGCCCGTGACGCCGAGGCGAGGATGGCCGGCATATTGCAAAGCCAGGCCGAGATGCAGGGCCGCATGGGCGCCATCGCCGAAGTGTTCGGAGCACGGCAGGCGGAGCTGACGCAGTCGATCGGCCAGCGTCTCGACGCCATGACCGGCCGCCTCGGCCAGACCATGACCGAGCAGACCAAATCGACGCATGAAAGTCTGGCCAAATTGCAGGAGCGGCTGGCGATCATCGATGTCGCGCAAGGCAACATCCAGTCGCTCGCCGGCCAGGTCGTGCAGTTGCAGGCGATACTCTCCAACAAGCAGACGCGCGGCGCCTTCGGCCAGTCACGCATGGAGGCGATCGTCGCCGACGGCCTGCCGCACGGCGCCTATGAATTCCAGGCGACGCTGTCGAACGGCAGCCGGCCCGACTGCCTGGTGAAGATGCCGAACGGCGCGCCGTCGCTTGCCATCGACGCCAAGTTTCCGCTGGAAGCCTGGAATGCCATCCGCGCCGCCGACGGCGCCGACCTGCAGAAGGCCGCCTCGCAGGCCTTTCGCCGCGACATCGAGATCCATGTCCGCGATATATCGGAAAAATATCTGATCCAGGGCGAGACGCAGGACACTGCCTTCATGTTCGTGCCGTCGGAATCGGTGTTCGCCGAGATCCATGAGAATTTCGAGGCGATCGTCCACAAGGCGCATCGCGCCCGCGTTGTCATCGTCTCGCCGTCGCTGCTGATGCTGTCGATCCAGGTTATCCAGGCGATACTCAAGGATGCCCGCATGCGCGAACAGGCGCATTTGATCCAGGGCGAGGTCATCCGGCTGATGGAAGACGTTGCGCGTGTCGACGAGCGGGTGCGCAAGCTGCAGGTCCATTTCGGCCAGTCGGCCAAGGACATCGACGACATCCTGGTTTCGACGTCGAAGGTCACCAAGCGCGGCCAGAAGATCGAGGCGCTGGAATTCGGCGCGCAGCCCGACGGCGATGCCGCAGCGGACGCAGCATCACGGGCTCCTGCTGCGAAGGTTGACGCGGGTGCACGCGTTGCTGATTCGAAAACCGGACAGCTCAGGCTGAGGGTCGTCGAAGGCGACGACTAAGCCCCGCTACTGCTCCTCTATGGTGGTCATGCCCTTAAATTCAGGCAGCCAGTGCAGCGCCGAGCGGTGCCATTTCTGCTGTGTCGGAACCAGATCCTCGCGTTGCCGCGCGGTTCCCGTTCGAATTCCGTAGACCTTCGGACCATCTCCGACCGATGTGGCGTAAAGGTGCGAACCGCAGTCGGCGCAAAAGGCCTGGGCGCGCTTGGCGCCGCTCGCCACGATCTTGATGTAGATTTTCGGCGTACCCTTGGTGATGCGGTAGTTGCTTTCGGGCGCCGGAACCGTCACGCGAAAAGCCGTGCCGGTCAGTTGCTGGCAGTCCGTGCAGTGGCAGATATTCGTCTTTTCAGGATCGACCTCCGCCTCATAGGTGATGGCGCCACAATGGCAGCCGCCGTCGATTTTCATCTTCGTTCCTCCAAAGTCTTTCTAATCTTAGCGGGGCAAGACCGTGAGGCAATGGCGCTGCGCTAAGGTGTGTTGATATTCAGGTGATGCCGGCCTCCAAACGGTAGCTTCCTGCGCTTCCGGTGCTCACGTACCCAAAAGTACGCTCCGCTCCGGTTCTCGGAATCCACCGTTTTCGACTCGGCCTGACCTGAATCTCAACGCACCTTAGTCCAGTGCCGGATCGGATGGGGAGTCGATCAGCTTGCGCCGCTTCTCCCAGGTGCCGGTGGTCTGCGGCTTGACGAACAGCCGGATGATCTCCGGCATCTCACTCTTTAGCTTCGCTTCCAATCGCTCCACACAAGCTTCGATCTCCGGCGCCGTCAGATGATCCTCGAACTCGATGCTCAGGCCGGCGACGATCTCTGCCGGCCCCATATGGACAGTCAGAACGCCGTTCGCCCGTTGCACCGCCGGATCCTGCTGGGCGATCGCCAACACCTGTCTCTGCACCTCGGGCGAGGCCGGCTCGCCGATCAGCAAGCCCTTACTTTCGCGGGCCAGGAAAATCGCCGTCGCGCCAAGGATCAGCCCGATGCCGATCGAGGCGGCGCCATCGAGTTCCGGCATTTCCAGCAGTTCCGCCGCCAGGATCCCGGCGAAGGCGACGATCAGGCCGAGAAGTGCCGCACTGTCCTCGAACAGCACGGTGTAGACGCTCGGATCCTTGCTTGACTGCACGGCCCGCAGCCAGCCTTCGTTGCCCTTCTGCTTGCGGAACTCCTTCAGCGCCACCAGCCAGGAGCTGCCTTCGAACAGGAAGGAAAGGCCCAGGACGATATAGTTCACCTTGACGTTGGCGACCGGTTCCGGCGCCATGATGTGGATCACGCCCTCGTAGAACGATACGCCGGCGCCCACGGCAAAGACCAGAAGTGCGACGATGAAGCTCCAGAAATACAGCTCGCGGCCGTGACCGAGCGGATGCGTGCGGTCGGCCGGGCGGGCGGCGCGATGCATGCCGTAGAGCAGCAGGCTGCCATTGCCGGTATCGACCAGCGAGTGCACGCCTTCTGACAGCATCGCCGAGCTGCCGGTGAAGAAGGCTGCCGCGAACTTGGTCAGCGCGATGGCGAGATTGCCGGCCAGTGCCGCGTAGATGACCCTTTTTGAGCCGTCATGCCCAGCCATGGTGTGTTGTCCCCGCTCGAGGCGCCCAGTCTAACGGCCAGACCGCCGAAGCTCCATAGGCAACGCGCGAGTAGCCCGGTCGTTCAAGACGGCGGTTGCTAAAGCGGTCACTGGCCAAAGACCGGCGGGCAGAAGACGGCGATTATTCGACGATCTCTTCGGTCCACACCTTGAAGCCGGCAAGCGTCCCCGGCCCGAAAATATGGGTCAGCGGCACATCGGCGGCGTCACGGCCGGAGGCGATCAGGAAGCGGCCGATGCGCGGCGCATTGTTGCGCGGGTCGAAGACGTGCCAGCGGCCGCCGAGATAGACCTCCATCCAGGCGCAGAAATCCATGCTCGCCCAAGGCTTTGGCATACCGATGTCGCTGATGTAGCCGGTGCAATAGCGCGTCGGGATGTTGAGTGCCCGACAGAAGGCGACGGCGAGATGTGCGTAGTCGCGGCACACGCCGCTCTGTTCGCGATAGGCCTCGGCAGCGGTGCGTGTCGGCCGCGCATGGCCGTAGTTGAAGACGATATGATTATGGACGAAGTCGCAGACCGCCTGAACGCGTGGAATGCCAAGCGGCGTGTTGCCGAACAGCCGCCACGCCTCACCAGCCAGAAGGTCGCTCTCGCAAAACCGGCTGGGCAGCAGGAACAGCAGCGTATCCGCCGGCAGGTCGCGCACCTCGTGCTGCCAGGCCATCAGGTCGCCCATCTCGAAGGTGCCGGGATCGCGGATCACTGCATCCGTGCCGAAAGTGAAACGCCCGGGCGGGGCGACGAACCGGTTGCACCAGTTGCCGAAACTGTCGCGATAGCTCTCGATCGGCACCGGCGGATTGGAGATCAGGAAATCCGGCCGCTCGAGATCGGAGGCGCGGGAATAGTGGACATTCAGCATCGCTATGAGCGGCGTTTCCTGCGGGAAGTCGAAGCTCATCTCGCAGCCGATGTGGATTCGCATTGTCGTCCTGGCGGCCTGCCCGACGATCACCCGGCGACGGCACGGGTTGATGCTGCAGTGCGAAAATGACCATGGCACGGACCGCCATGGTTTACGAGCAAATTAGAAACCGGTTGAAAGCGGCCGGCTGACGGCGGCGACAGGCGCTGGCCTCTTGCAGTCGGGCGTTTCTCTTGTTTCACTTCGCTTCCCGCAATCGGAGGAACGAATCATGGCTAAAGGTGCGATGAAGGCAGGCAAGGAAGCCCGCAAACCGAAGAAGGACGCCAAGAAGCCCGCCCCGGCTCCGGCCCTGAAGGCGCCGCCGGTCAAGGCGATGAAGCTCAAGGACAAGTAAGTCCCGCCCATCCGCTTCGGAACAAGATTACGACCGGCAACGCTGTTGCCGGTCGTTGTTGATCGAGCGCCCGAAATTCCTATATTGGCACGGCGGGGACGACCTCGCGCTTTCCCCGAATCCGGTCGGGACGACCCGCCATTGTTTGATAGAGCATAGGACTCCGAAAACCACTTTTCGGTCCGATGTTCCGATGGAGCGTTGTCGATGTCTTGGATTCTTCTCTTTTTTGCCGGCCTGTTCGAGATCGGCTGGGCAATCGGCCTCAAATACACCGACGGCTTTTCCAAGCTGATCCCGACCGTGCTGACCGTTGCCTCGATGATCGTCAGCCTCACTCTGCTCGGTCTTGCGCTGAAGGCGCTGCCGGTCGGTACCGCCTATGCGGTGTGGACGGGCATCGGCACCGTAGGCACGGCACTGCTCGGCATCTGGCTGCTCGGCGAGCCGGCCACTGCGATCAGGCTAGTCTGCATCGCGCTCATCGTCTGCGGCATCATGGGATTGAAGTTCGCCGCCTGACCATAGCGGCAGACAAACACGTTCAGGGCCGCTGCGAGGCGACCCTGATTCTCGAAGCACATTGCTTCGTAGCTAGAGGCTAGCGGGCGGAGAAGCCCGGAGGCGTTCTGCCGGTACGCTGCTTGCGCGCCGCATAACGCGCGTCGCGCTTGGCCTTGCGTTCTGCTTCGTCGGCCAGAAAACGGGCGATGCGCTCGTTCTCTTCGGATTCCCGAATCTTGGCCTCAGCCTGTGCAGCTTCCTCGGCGGCGATACGCGCCGCCTCGGCTGCTGCCTCGCGCTCGGCCCTCTCGACCGCTTCGCGTGCCAGCTTTTCCTGCTTCAGCCGGGCCTTTTCAGCTTCGCGGATTTCGCGAGCCGCGAGGATCGCCTTGCGTTCGGCCTGCCGCGCCAGCACTGCGGGATCATCCGCCGCCGGCTTTGCCTTGAAGCGCTCGAGAAGCGCCTTCTTTGCCTCGTTTGCGGCGTTGCGCCGCTCGAAAACGTCTTTTTCCCTGTAGATAGCCAAGTCCACTTCCCTGAAGTCAATTCGCGACGCTTACATACGCGCGAAAACCGAGAGTTCAAGCGCCAAAACGGCATGGCAGCCATGAAATTATTGGCTGTTGCAGCCGGGAGACGCCTTGGAGCAATTCCAGGAAAAGTGTGAAGAGGTTTTCCGTCCGGAATTGCGACGAATAGGTAGAGCCGAAACCGACATGCACTGTTCACCGTCCGCCCCTCTGGCGGCGAGGCGGGGCGCTCGCTACCTCTAGCCCGAAAACCCAACACCAGGATGACATGACATGGAACTCGGTCTCTACACTTTCGCCGACGTCAGCCCGCAGCCGGGCCCTGGCGCCATCGGTCCGCATGAGCGGCTGCGCAATCTGATTGAGGAGGTCGAACTGGCCGACCAGGTCGGCCTCGACGTCTTCGGCCTTGGCGAACATCACCGGCCGGATTATGCCGCCTCCGCGCCGGTCGTGGCCCTGGCCGCGGCCGCCGAGCGCTCGAAGCGCATCAAGCTGACCAGCGCGGTCACCGTCCTGTCTTCCGATGATCCGGTGCGTGTCTTCCAGCAATTCGCCACGCTCGACCTCCTGTCGGGCGGCCGCGCCGAGATCATGGCCGGGCGCGGCTCGTTCATCGAATCCTTTCCGCTGTTCGGCTACAACCTCGAGGACTATGACGAGCTGTTCGCCGAAAAGCTCGACCTGCTGCTTGCCATCCGCGATAGCGTGAAGGTTACCTGGTCCGGCAATCTGCGCGCATCGATCAACGATCGCGGCGTTTATCCCCGGCCTTTCCAGGACAGGCTGCCGGTCTGGATCGCGATTGGCGGGACGCCACAGTCTGCCGCCCGCGCTGGCGCCCTCGGCCTGCCGCTGGCGCTCGCCATCATTGGCGGTGAGCCGGCGCGTTTCGCGCCGCTGTTCGATCTTTACCGCGAGGCCGCCAAGCGCGCCGGCAGCGATCCGGCGGGCCTTGCCACCAGTATCAACGTGCACGGCTTCATCGCCGAGACGACCGAGCAGGCAGCCGACGACTTCTACGGTCCGCAGGCGGAGGTGATGAACCGCATCGGCCGCGAGCGCGGCTGGGGTCCGACATCGCGGGCGCATTTCGACCAGTCGCGTGGTCCCAATGGCGCACTGTTCGTCGGCAACCCCGAGCAGGTGGCCGAAAAGATCGTCGCCCAGCACAAGATCTTCGGCAACGACCGCTTCCTGCTGCAGATGGCGATCGGCACCATGCCGCATGCCAAGATCATGAAGGCGATCGAACTCTACGGCACCAGGGTGGCGCCGATCGTGCGCAAGGAAACGGCGAAATCCGCGCTGGCGCTGGCAGCGCCCGTTGCCTGAAGCCAATCGCAAGGCCCACATTTCAGGCCTTGCCTGCAATGCCGGCTAACGGAACCTTGAGCCTGCGGAGACGTTTCGTCAGCGGAATGCACCAATTGCGGTGCACCGCTGAGAGATCGTTATGAAAGCCGAACCCGCCGCTCTGGGCGCAGGTGTTGCCGATGAGCCGGATTCACGGGTCGCGGCTCGTGCCGACACGCGTCTGATGCGTTCGCTCCTCGTCGGCATCTTCCTGTTCATGGCCGTCTATGCGCTTTACTTCGCCCGCGCCTTCTTCATGCCGGTCATCCTGGCTTTCCTGCTGACGCTGACGCTGACGCCGATCGTCCGGCTGCTGCGCAAGCGCGGCATCCCCGAAGTGGTTTCGGCAACCGTGCTGGTGCTGCTGTCGCTTTTCGTTTTCGCCAGTGCCGGCTATTTGCTCAGCGGTCCGGTCATCGAACTCATCAACAACACCTCGTCGATAGGCCAGCGACTCACCGAACGGCTGGCGCAATTGCGGCGTCCGCTCGAGAAGATCATGCAGATTTCGCATCAGATCGAACAGCTGACCGAGACCTCGCAGGAGCCGGGCATTCAGAAGGTTGCGGTGGCGCAGTCCGGCATTCTGTCGGCAGCAGCCAGCAACATCCTGTCGGCGGGAACAAGCCTCACCATAATCTTCGTGCTGTCGCTGTTCCTGCTCGCCTCCGGCACGATGTTCTATGAAAAGATCGTCCAGTCCTTCACCCGTCTCAGCGAAAAGAAGCGGGCGCTGCGCGTCGTCTATGACGTTGAACGGGAAATCTCGCACTATCTGCTCACCGTCACCATCATCAATGCCGGACTCGGCGCCGTCATCGGCCTTGGCCTGTGGGCACTCGGCGTGCCCAACCCGCAAGTCTGGGGCATCACTGCCGCCATGCTCAACTTCCTGCCCTATGTCGGCGCGCTGTTGACCATCATACTTGTCACGATCATGTCGCTGATCAGCTTCGACACCATCTCCTACGCGCTGCTGGCTCCGGCCTTCGTGTTGTTGTGCGATATCGTCGAAGGCCAGTTCGTGACCCCGACCGTGGTCGGCCGCCGCCTCGAGATCAATGCCGTGGCGATCCTGATCGCCATCGCCTTCTGGTCGTGGCTGTGGGGCTTCGTCGGAGCCTTGATGGCGGTGCCGCTGCTGGTCGTCATCAAGGTGTTCTGCGATCATTTCGACGGGCTGAGCCATGTCGGCAATTTTCTCGCCGCACAGCACACGGCTGTCATCGAGGACGAGGACATCGCCGACACCGAAACTGCAAAAGGCTGATCAATATTTTTGAATTTGCGGCGTCATCGGATGCTTCCTACATGCGGTCCTGACACAGGATACCGTTCATGACCGACCTTTCCGTCCTCGACCTGTCGCCGATCATCGAAGGCAGCGATGCCTCGCAGTCGCTGGCCAATTCACTCGATCTTGCCCGTCATGCCGAGCGGCTGGGCTACAAGCGCTTCTGGCTGGCCGAGCATCACAACATGCCGGGCATCGCCAGCGCCGCCACCGCGGTCGTCATCGCCCATGTCGCCGGCGGCACCAAGACCATTCGCGTCGGTGCCGGCGGTATCATGCTGCCCAACCATTCGCCCTTGGTGATTGCCGAGCAGTTCGGCACGCTGGCCGCCTTGCATCGGGGCCGCATCGATCTCGGCATCGGTCGGGCGCCCGGCACTGACATGGGCACGGCCCGAGCCTTGCGCCGCAACCTCGAGGCCGGGGTCGATAATTTTCCGCAGGATGTCGTCGAGTTGATGGGCTATTTCCAGCCGGCCGAGGAAGGCCAGCGCATCCGCGCCGTGCCGGGCGAGGGCCAGAACGTGCCGGTCTGGATCCTCGGCTCCAGCCTCTACGGCGCGCAGCTCGCCGCCATGCTCGGCCTGCCCTACGCCTTCGCCTCGCATTTCGCGCCGGCGGAGCTTGACCACGCGCTGGATGTCTATCGTTCGCGCTTCCAGCCGTCGGAGCAGCTCGACAAACCGCATGTCATGCTCGGCCTCAACGTCTTTGCCGCGCCCACCGACGCCGAGGCACGTTTGTTGTTCACCTCGTTGCAACAGGCTTTCGTCAATCTGCGCACCGGTCGGGCCGGCCGGCTGCCGCCACCTATCGAGAACTATGACCGCGATCTCGATCCGATGGCCAAGACCATGCTCAGCCAGGCATTGTCCTGTGCCGTCGTCGGCTCCCCGGAAACGGTCAGGCAAGGCATCGACGCCTTCGTGCGCCGCACCGGCGCCGACGAGCTGATGGTCACCGCGCAGATATCAGACCATGCGGCGCGGGTGCGGTCGTTCGAGATCCTGGCCGAGGCCCATAAATCACTGTCGCAAGCGGCCTGACAATTTTCTGGACCGCCAAGCGAAGTGCAAGGACCCGAACTTCGTGGCCTACCTGCGCCATGTCTTCGAGGTCACCGGTGAGAGACTCGCCAGGCCGTACCGATCAAATCCGTTCAAGACCCCATCCCGCAAGGAGTGTATCATGCAAGCCGTACAGCGCCAGATTGCTGAACAGCTCAAGGTCCAGCCACCGTTCGCCGACCAGGCCGCCCTCGAAGCCGAAGTGGCGCGGCGGATAGCCTTTATCCAGGATTGCCTGCTGAACTCCGGGCTCAAGACCCTGGTGCTGGGCATCAGTGGCGGCGTCGACTCACTGACTGCCGGCCTGCTGGCCCAGCGCGCCATGCGCGAGCTGCGCGAACGCACCGGCAACCTGGACTACCGCTTTATTGCGGTGCGCCTGCCGTACGAAACCCAGTTGGACGAACACGAAGCCCAGGTTTCGGTGGACTTTATCGCCGCCGACGAGCGCCACACGGTGAACATCGGCCCGGCGGTCAAATCCCTGGCCGGGGAAGTCGCGGCCTTCGAAGGCAAGGCCGCGGTGTCGCGGGACTTCGTCCTCGGCAATACCAAGGCGCGCATGCGCATGGTCGCGCAATACACGCCGGGGCGGCCCATGGCCTGGTGATCGGCACCGACCACGCGGCGGAAGCGGTAATGGGTTTCTTCACCAAGTTCGGGGACGGCGCCTGCGACCTGGCGCCGTTGAGCGGGCTGGTGAAGAACCAGGTCCGGGCCATCGCCCGGCACTTCGGCGCGCCGGAGTTCCTGATAGAAAAAATCCCCACCGCCGACCTTGAGGACCTGGCACCGGGCAAGCCTGACGAAGCCTCCCACGGCGTCACCTATGCCGAGATCGACGCCTTCCTGCACGGCGAGCCGGTACGCCAGGAAGCCTTCGATATCATCTGCCGGACGTACGAAAAGACCCATCACAAGCGTGAAATGCCATTTGCGCCATGATTCGGGCATCAGGACCGCGAGGTCGAACTGTTCATTCGCGCCGCTGGCCGGCAGCTTGGCTATGTCGAAGAGCACATGAACGCCTGCCTGGCCGGCATGCTTGTGGTCGAAGAAGCCGGCGGCATGGTCGTGAAGCCGATCCAAAGACGGTGCTGCAGGGCGGGACACTGGTCATCACCGGCGGCAAGGGCGTCTTCCCCAAACTGCACACGCTCTGTTCCGAAGCGTTCAAGCTTTAGGATACGACAAGTCAGGCGCTCACACTCTGCGCCATCGCTCCCAGGGGGCGGCATGAATTGCGGATCATCAGCCGGCCCTTGAGCACCAGCTTGCGTGGTGGCGCGTCCCTGTTGCCGGCCAGACGGTCGAGCAAGAGATTGGCCGCCTGTTCGCCGATCGCCTGCACCGGCTGGGCGACCGTGGTCAGCTGCGGCTGGAACACATCGGACCATGGAAAATCGTCGAAACAAGCGACCGAAATATCCTCCGGGCAGGACAGGCCGATGTCGCGGATCGCCTTCATGGTGCCGATCACCATCGGGTTGTTGGCCGAGAAGATCGCGCTTGGCCGATCATGCGAGGAAAGCATCTGCATGGTGGCGTTGTAGCCGTCGATCTCGTGGAAATTGCCGAAGCGGATCAGCTCCTCCGCGATCGGCAGGCCGGCGGCGTGAAGCGCCTCGCGATATCCCGTCATGCGGTCATGCATCGGCGAAATGTCCGACGTGCCGGTGATGTAGCCAATGCGCCGATGGCCGAGATTGATCAGATAGGTGATGGCGTCGAACACAGCGCGCTGGTTGTCGAGCACCACGGCATCGGTATCGACGCCTTCGCAGAGACGGTCGAGCAGCACGACCGGCACATTGGCGTCGTCGACGATCCGCTTGAGTATAGCGCCGTCGCCGACGCGCGCCACGATCAGCCCGTCGACCATGCGGTCGAGCAGCAGCCTGATCTGGTCGTCCTGGGTGTTCAAATCCTCGTCCGTGCAGCATAGCATGACGGCATAGCCGGCTCGGTCGAAGGCCTGCTGGATGACCGAGACGACATCGGTGAAGAACGGATTGGTGATGTGCGGCACGGTCAGCCCGATGGTGCGGGTCGTGCCCATCTTCAGGCTGCGGGCGATCGCATTGCGCTTGTAGCCGATATCGCGGATCGCCTGTTCGATACGCTGGCTGAGCTCCGGGCTGACCGTCGCCGTGCCGTTGATCAGCGCCGACACGGTGGCGACCGATACCCGCGCCGCCTCTGCCACGTGGAGCATGGTCGGCGCCGTGGATTTTCGCTTCTTAATCCGCTTGAATGCTGCCATTTCGAAACGTTTCGCCGCCCCCCTAGTGCCATACCTACGGAATCTTGCGGTTTTTCGCAAGAATTGAAATGCATCAGTCCAGCATTACCAGATAGCGGCTTGACATGATCGAAACGTTTAGATTAGCGTTTGGATGAGATTTGACGAGGACGGAAGGGAGGCCGCCATTGTCATGGAGCACGCGAGTTCCCTTTCCCCGGAGCACAATGCGGCGGATCGGTCAGAGACCGTTCTGAGCGCTGAGCGCATCTCCAAGAGCTTCGGCGGCATCGCCGCGCTGGTCGATGTCGGCTTTGAGCTGCGGCGCGGCGAGGTCCATGCCCTGATGGGCGAGAACGGCGCCGGCAAATCGACGCTGATGAAGATACTCTCTGGCGTCTACACCGGCTATGAAGGCACGATCAGCGTCGATGGCCGTCCCGTCAGCTTCGCCGGCGTGCGCGACGCCGAGGATGCCGGCATTGCCATCATCCATCAGGAACTTAACCTGGTGCCGGAACTCAGCGTCGCCGACAACATCTTCCTCGGCCGTGAGAAGCTGATTGCCGGGCTGATCGTCGACCGCAAGGCGAGCAGCCGCGCGGCGGGCGCCCTTTTGCAGCGGCTCGGCATCGAACTCGATCCGCAAGCTCGGGTCGGCGCCTTGCGCGTCGGCGAGCAACAGCTGGTCGAGATCGCCAAGGCGCTGTCGATGTCGGCACGTATCCTGATCATGGATGAGCCGACCTCGGCGCTGTCGCCGGCTGAATGCCAGCGGCTGTTCCGCATCATCCGCCAGCTTGCCGACAGCGGTGTCGCCATCGTCTACATCTCGCATCGCATCGACGAGGTCATGCATCTGGCCAGCCGCGTCACCGTGTTTCGCGACGGGCGCCATGTGCTGACCGAGCCGATGGCCGGGCTCGACGAGGATGCGATCATTTCGGCGATGGTCGGCCGCAACCTGCTGGCTTCCTCCGAGGGGGAGCGCGGCCCCAGTGGCAGGATCGTGCTTTCAGTCGAGAACCTGTCGCTGTCGAAACCAGATGCCCACGGCTGGCGCACGGTGATCGACGGCGTCGGCTTCGATCTTGCCGCCGGAGAAATCCTTGGCATTGGCGGGCTGCTGGGCTCGGGCCGCACCGAGATCCTGGAAGCGATCTTTGGCTCGAGCGATGGCCGCACCGGCGGCGAAATTCAAGTCGACGGCAGGCCCGTGGATATCCGCTCGCCGCGCGACGCGAGGCGGCTGGGCATCGCGCTGGTCACCGAGGATCGCAAGACGCAAGGCTTGCATCTGCAGGCCTCGATCACGGACAATGTGGCGCTGCCATTGGTCGGATCGCTGGCGCGCTTCGGCATCCGCTCGCTGGCCGGCGAGCAAGGGCTGGCGCGGCAGGCGGTCAAGGCGCTAGGCATTCGTTGCCAGGACATCGACCAACCCGCCGGCACGCTGTCGGGCGGCAACCAGCAGAAGGTCGTCATCGGCAAATGGCTGGCGACCAGGCCAAGGGTGCTGTTGCTGGACGAGCCGACGCGCGGCATCGATGTCGGCGCCAAGCGCGAGATCTACGACCTCATCTTCCAGTTGGCGCGCGAGGGCCTCGCCATCGCCGTCATCAGCTCCGAACTGCCGGAGCTTCTGCATCTCTCCGACCGCATCCTGGTTATGGCCGATGGCCGCCAGACAGGCATTCTTCCCCGCGATGCGGCAAGCGAGGAGGCCATCATGCGTCTCGCCGCCCCGCGCCGGACCATATCGAGACCAGCCGCATGACCGTCCTGAAACTCTTGTCCCAAACCAAGCTCTATTGGGGCCTGATCGCCATCTTCCTGATCGGCGTGCTGGGCTCGCCGATGAGCTCGAAGGGCAACAATATCTTCCTCTCCTACGGCAATCTGCTCGACGTGTTGCGCCAGGTGTCGACCACCGGCCTGATCGCCACCGGCATGACGGCGGTCATCATCACCGGCGGCATCGATCTCTCCGTCGGCTCGCTGATGGCCATCTGCACGGTGGTCTGCGCCATGCTGCTGACGGTTCCAGGCGTGACGCCGGGCGTCGTGCTGGGCGTGCCGACCGTCGCACTGGTGGCGCTTTGCCTCGGCTTCGTCGTCACCCGCTTCATCTTCCAGAACCTTGCAAAATCCCGTGCCGGTGCCGATGTCGCCCGTGAGATCAGGCTCGACGGTATTCGGGGCCTGGTCACGCCCGCCGTCGTCGGCGTGGTCCTGTGCTGCCTGTCGCTCTGGTACCTGCTGCCGCAGATCGAGCCGAAATTCGGCGTGCTCGGCGTGCTTCTGGTGGCGCCATGCGTCGGGTTGTTGTTCGGCGCGCTCAACGGCTTCATCATCGTTGCCGGACGCCTGCAGCCCTTCATCGTCACGCTGGCGATGATGGTGACGGCGCTCGGTATCGCCCGGCTCACCGCGGGCCAGAACAATGCAGTGCTGCCGGTCTATACCGGCTCGAACGCCACGGCAGATTTTGAGATATTGCGCTCGCTGGTGTTCGGCATCATCCCGATGCCCGGCCTGTTCTTTCTCGGCGCCATCCTGATCTATGGCGCGGTGCTGCGCTTCACGCCGTTCGGCCGCTATGTCTATGCCATCGGCGGCAATGAGGAGGCGGCGCGGCTTTCGGGCATCGCCGCCGGCCGCGTGAAGATCGCCACCTACGCCGTCTCCGGGCTGCTCGCCGGCATCGCCGCTGTGCTCTATGTCGCGCAGTACCGGCAAGGCAAGCCGGATGCCGGCGCCGGGCTGGAGCTTGACGCCATCGCCGCCGTCGTCATCGGCGGCACCAGCCTGATGGGCGGGCGCGGCAGCCTCACCGGCACGTTCTGCGGCGTGCTGATCTTCGGGCTGCTCTCCAACATCCTGCAGCTCCACAACATCAATTCGAACCTTCAGCTGGTGCTGAAGGGGATGATCATCATCGGCACCGTGCTCGTGCAGGAGCGCAATGCCGGTGATCTCCTGGCCTATCTGCGCCTGCCAGGCGGGCAAACGGCGCGCAAGGAAACGGCCGCGGCAAAGCGGCCGTCACAAGAGACATCGTCTCTCAATCTCGGAGGAAACAAAAATGAAACGACGTGACATGCTGAAGCTTGCCGCCGTGACCGCGGCACTGCTGACCACCACCGCACTGCTGACCACCGGCAATGCCTTCGCCCAGGACAAAAAGTGGAAGATTGGCTTCTCGCAGGTGACGACCATCGAGCCCTGGCGTGCGCAGTTCAACAAGGACATCCTGGCCGAAGCCGCCAAGCACCCCGAGGTTGAGCTGATCATCACCGACGGCGAGGACAAGACCGAAAAGCAGGTCGCCGATGTCGAGAACCTGATCCGCCAGGAGGTCGACGCACTGCTGGTGTCGCCGAAGGAATCCGCCGGCTTGACCGGCGTCGTGCAGCAAGCGATCGATGCCAAGATTCCGGTCTTCGTGCTCGACCGCAATGTCGACACCAAGGACTACACCCAGTTCGTCGGCGGCGACAACGCGCTGATCGGCCGCGCGGCCGGTGAATATGCCGTCGAACTGCTTGGCGGTAAGGGCAAGGCAGCCGGCAACGTCGTCGAGATCTGGGGCGGCATGGGCACTCAGCCGGCGCATGATCGCCATGACGGCTTCCATGAGTTCACCGACAAGGAACCGGGCATCAAATATCTGCTCGACCAGCAATCGGGCGACTGGAAGCAGGACCAAGCCTACAATTTGATGGCCAATGCGCTGAAGAGCAACGAGAAGATCGATCTCGTCTATGGCCACAACGACCCGATGGCCTACGGCGCCTATCTCGCCGCCAAGGATGTCGGCCGTGAGAAGGACATCAAGTTCATCGGCATCGACGGTCTGCCCAACGAAGGCGTGCAGATGGTGAACAAGGGCGAACTGACGGCGACCTTCACCTATGTCACCCCCGGCGCCGAAGGCCTGCGGCAGGCGATCAAGTTCCTCAATGGCGAGAAGGTCGAAAAGACCATCACCTTGCCGACCGAGAAGATCACCAAGGAAAACGCCGCCCAGGTGCTGAAGGACAACGGCCTCTGAGCAACAGGCGCGAGGGGTATAATTCAGCGCTGCCCCTCATCCGCCTGCCGGCACCTTCTCCCCGTATAGTGACCTATTGCATTCACACATCTCGGTTGCGTTTTGGGGCGAAGCTCGATTCTATTTGGGCCGGGACGCTGAAGGAGGTTTGAATGACC